>JANNHN010000384.1:0-4634 GCA_031404395.1 Betaproteobacteria bacterium | reverse complement strand
GGAGGAACGCACCCGCGACCTGTCAAACGCGCTGCATCAACTGAAGGAGTCGGAGTCACAACTGATCCAGACCGAGAAGATGTCGTCTCTCGGACAAATGGTGGCGGGCATCGCGCACGAAATCAACACGCCGCTGGCGTATGTCAAGAACAGCCTCGGTTCGGTCGTCGGCAAACTGCCGGACGTCAAGGAGCTGATTGTCCAGACCAACAAACTGCTGAGGGTGCTGGAAGAGGGGGCGCCGGATCCGCAGCGCCTGCAGGAAAAATACACCGCCGTGCGCACGCTTGTTCACCGCTTCGCGGAACAGCAGGCGCTCGCTGAACTCGGACAACTGGCGAAAGACGGACTCTACGGCATCGAGCAGATTTCGGAAATCGTACTTAATCTGAAAAACTTCAGCCGGCTCGACCGCAGCAAAATGTCAACCTTCAATCTCAACGAAGGCCTGGAGAGCACCCTGGTGCTGGCCAAACATGAACTGAAACATCTGTCGGTGAAAAAACAGTTCAGTGACATCCCGCCCATCACCTGCTCTCCTTCGCAGTTAAATCAGGTTTTCCTGAATCTGATCAACAATGCGGCGCAGGCCATCGAATCCGGCTCCGGCGAGATCATCCTCACCACCCGCATGGAAGGCGCCGACCACGTCGCCGTCGAAATCGCCGATAACGGCAAAGGCATACCGCCTGATGTCATACCGAAGATTTTCGATCCGTTTTTCACCACCAAGGCCGTCGGCAAGGGCACGGGGCTGGGACTGTCAATTTCCTACAAAATCATCGAGCAACATGGTGGTAGGATCAGCGTAGATTCCGTTGTGGATCAGGGTACGCGCTTCACGATCGTGCTGCCCTTGACACCACCGTCCATGACCGAACCAAACGAACAACAATGATCACGGGCTTTCCAAAAACCATCGGCAAATACGAGGTGCAGGGCATCCTCGGCCGCGGCGGCATGGGCGTTGTCTACAAGGCATTTGATCCGGCCATCCATCGCCAGGTCGCCATCAAAACCATCACCAAATCCGCGATGGACCCGTCGGAGTTGCAGTACGCCATTGCCCGCTTCCGCCATGAAGCGCAGGCAGTGGGCCGGCTGACCCATCCGCGCATCGCCGCCATCTTCGACTATGGCGAAGACGAGAACATCGCCTACATCGTCATGGAATTGGTCAACGGCAAGTCGCTGTACGATCATTTGCAAAACAAGGCTAAATTCGAGCTGTCCGAGATCGGGGAGATCGTGCGCCAGTTGCTCGATGGCCTCGGTTATGCGCACGCGCAGGGCGTGGTGCATCGCGACGTCAAACCGTCGAATCTCCTGATCAACGACGATGGCCGCATCAAAATCAGCGACTTCGGCATTGCTCACCTGGACTCGTCATCCCTGACGCAGGTCGGCGAGATCATGGGCTCGCCAGGCTACATGTCCCCGGAGCAGTTCACCGGTGACGAGCCCGATGCACGATCCGACATTTACTCCGCGGGTGTCATTGCCTACGAGCTGCTCGCCGGCCGCAAGCCTTTCATCGGCAGCAATGTGGAAATCATGCGCCAGGTGATCAGCGAGCGCCCGGGAAATCCGTCGCAATACAATCCGCAGATCTCGGTGCAACTCGACTGGTCCACCCACAAGGCGCTCGCCAAGAAGCGCGAGGATCGGTTCCAGTCAGCCCGCGATTTCGCGCTGGCATTCACCCAGGGTATCAGTGCCAGTTTGCGCACAAGCAAGGCGGCAGCAACCGAAGATGCGGCGGAGGCGCCGACGCAACGCCTCGACTCCAAACTTGTTTCGGCGGCCCGCATGCTTGCCGGGCTGCAGGCGGCAAAGCCGGCGGCGGCAGGACCTGCCACGACCGCGGCAGCAACGCCGGTTGCGCCGGCCTTTGACACCGGCGGCAAAAAAGCGAAATTGCTGTTTGTGGACGACGAAGAGCGCATTCTCAATGCATTGCGCTCGGTGTTCCGCGCCCAGTACAACGTGTTCACTGCCAGCAGCGGTCCCGAAGCCATGGAGTTTCTGAAACGCTTTCGCCCGCATGTGATCATCAGCGACCAACGCATGCCGGAAATGACCGGTGTCGAATTTCTGCGCCAGGTCAAGGATGTCGCGCCGCATACCGTGCGCATCCTGCTGACCGGCTACTCGGATCTCGCATCTATCGTCGGTTCGATCAATGACGGCGAGATTTTTCGCTTCATCAGCAAACCATGGGATAACACCGACATCCAGAAAACCATCGCCGAGGCGTCCGCCATCGCGTTGGAGCTTGCCGACGCAGCCATTGCGCCGGTGATCTTGCCGGAGAAAGTCGGTTACGGCCTGCTGGTTATTGATCCGAATCAGAGCGTGTTCCGCGCAGCCAACGAATTGATGGCCGGCGCATGCCCGGTCTATCATGCGCCCGACATTGACCGCGCACTGACTTTGCTGGCAGAAAAAGAAGTTGCTGTCATCGTTGCCGAGCTTCGCGGCGGTGATCAGAAATCAGTGGCTGCCTTCAAGCTGCTGAAGCAGGATCATCCGGAAATCCTCGCCATCGTCACGACGGAAGCCTCGGACTCGGAACTGGTCATCGACCTGATCAACCAGGCGCAGGTATTCCGTTTTCTGAACAAGCCGTTGAACCTCAAGCTGCTGCAGCAGCATGTGCATGCTGCGCTCGCCCGTTATCAGTCTTTCCGCAAGTCACCGAAACTGCTGAGGCAACACCGTGTTGCAGCAGCGAGCACCGGCGACGCGTCGATGCTCGGCCAGTTGCGCGAACGGATGACTTCAATACGGTCGTGGTTGGGCCGCGACTGACAGGCACGCAGCGGATTCAACCCTAAGAGCGCCCAGGCCATCAGAGCCAGTCGCGGGCGACCAGAAATTCCGTATAGAGCTTCGCCTCCGGCGTGCCGGGCAGCGGCTGCCAGTCATAGCGCCAATGCACGACAGGGGGCAGGGACATCAGGATCGACTCGGTACGCCCGCCCGACTGCAGTCCGAACAGCGTGCCGCGGTCGTACACCAGGTTGAATTCAACGTAGCGGCCGCGCCGATAGGCTTGGAAATCACGCTCACGCTCACCGTAGGGCAATGCGCGGCGGCGCTCCACCAGCGGCACGTAGGCGGGCAGGAAATGGTTGCCGACACTGCGGGTCAGCGCAAAACAGGTATCGAAGTCGGGCACGCAGAGATCATCGAAAAAAATGCCGCCAACACCGCGCGGCTCGGCGCGATGCTTGAGATGGAAATACTGGTCACACCACGCCTTGAACCGCGAATGATGATCGGCACCGAACGGCGCCAGCGCATCCCGGCAAGTGCGATGAAAATGCGTCGCGTCTTCCGCGAACCCGTAGTACGGCGTCAGGTCCATGCCGCCGCCGAACCACCACACCGGTGCAGCACCGGACTTTTCAGCCACGAAACAGCGCACGTTCATGTGTACTGTGGGCACGTATGGATTGCGCGGATGCAACACCAGCGACACTCCCAGCGCCTGGAATGAACGTCCGGCGAGTTCCGGCCGCGCAGCGGATGCAGATGGCGGCAAATAGTCGCCGAACACGTGCGAAAAACCGACCCCGCCACGCTCAAACAGTGCGCCACCCTCAATCAGGCGAGTGATGCCGCCGCCGCCCTGCGGCCGCTCCCAGGCGTCGCGCAAAAATGATCCGCCGTCGAGCGCAGTCAGGCGGGCAACGATCGTTTCCTGCAAACCGGTCAACCAGGTTTTAACTGCAGCGATGTCCATCATGTGCTCCGGTGCGCACCGCGCCGCCGCATATTACTTGCGCCCTGCGGCGATGGCATGATGGCCGATGTCATGACGATACTGCATGCCGTCAAAGCGGATCTGTTCGACTACCTCGTAAGCTCTGCGCTGCGCCGTGCGCGTATTGTGCCCCAGCGCTGTGACGCACAACACGCGACCACCGCTGGTCACCACATCTTTGCCCGAAAGCGCGGCGCCGGCATGGAACACGTGATAATCCCCGCCTGACGCCGGCAGTCCGCGGATGACATCACCTTTGCGCGGATCATCGGGATAACCGGCGGCGGCCAGCACGACGCCGAGCGCTACCCGCGGATCCCAGTCGGCTTGCGCCTCCTCCAGCTTGCCGTCCAGCGCCGCCTCCAGCAGCGGCACCAGATCGCTTTTCAGCCGCATCATGATGGGTTGCGTTTCCGGGTCGCCCATGCGGCAGTTGAATTCCAGCACTTCAAGCTCGCCGTTCGCGCCGATCATCAGCCCGGCATAGAGAAATCCGCCGTAAGGCAGGCCATCCGCCGCCATGCCGTTGAGCGTGGGCTGAATGACTTCGCGCATCACGCGGGCGTGAATTTCCGGGGTCACTACCGGCGCCGGCGAATAAGCACCCATACCGCCCGTGTTGGGGCCGCAATCGCCATCCTGCAGACGCTTGTGATCCTGACTGCTGGCGAGCGCCAGTGCATTGCGACCGTCGGCAAGCACGATGAAGCTCGCTTCCTCGCCTTCGAGAAACTCCTCGATGACGACGCGTGCACCCGCCGATCCCATCTTGTTGTCGATGAGCATCATATCGACCGCGGCATGCGCTTCATCAGCGGCCATTGCCACCACCACGCCTTTGCCTGCGGCCAGCCCGTCGGCCTTG
>JANNHN010000383.1:0-5321 GCA_031404395.1 Betaproteobacteria bacterium | reverse complement strand
CCATGCTCAAGGCCTTGCCGGCCAGCAACGCGGCAGAGGCCCGGTCCAAGATCAGTGCGGAAGTCCAGCTTCTGCGCGACAACAAACAGTACCAGGCCGCGTATGACGTGCTGCGGGACGCGCTGGCCAGCAATGCGGGGGACCTGGAGTTGCTGTACGACCAGGCCATGATCGCCGAAAAGCTGGGGCGCCTCGACGAAATGGAGCGTCTGCTGCGCCAGGCCATCGCCAGCAAGCCGGACTACCACCATGCCTACAACGCCCTGGGCTACTCGCTCGCGGACCGCAATGTGCGGCTGCCCGAGGCGCGGCAGCTGATCCTCAAGGCGCTCGAGTACGCCCCCGGCGACCCGTTCATTTCGGACAGTCTGGCGTGGGTCGAATTCCGCAGCGGAAATGTGCTGGAGGCGCTTCGAATCCTGCGCCAGGCCTACAAGGACAAGCCGGATGCCGAGATTGCGGCACATCTGGGCGAGGTGTTGTGGGTGCTGGGCCGGCAGGCCGAGGCGCAGAAGCTGTGGGCGGATGCGCTGCGCAATCACTCCAAAAATGAAGTGCTGCAGAGTACCGTGAAGCGGCTCGCGCCGGTCATACTGCAATCTGCGCAATGAGATTTGCGCATGCGCTGGCGGCTTGCGCCGTGGCGTATTTGTTCGCTGGTTGTGCGGCGTTGTCGCCGGGTGTGCAGGTGCCGGCGGCAGCGCCGTTCGACATTCTGGGGCGCGTGCTGGTCAGCTACGACGGTCGCGCGTTCTCATCGAATTTCCGCTGGCGCCACGACGAGTCCGCCGACGAAATCTGGCTGATGTCGCCGGTCGGGCAGACGCTGGTGCACATTGCCGCGGAACCGGGGGGTGCAACGCTGACCGGCGCCGATCAACTGACGTATCAGGCGGCATCGGTGGAAAGCCTGACGCGCCGCGCATTGGGGTGGTCGTTGCCGCTCGCTCAATTGCAGCACTGGGTCGGCGGCAATGCCGTTCCCGGCAGGGAATCCGGAGCCGCCACCCGCGACGCGGATGGCCGGCTGACATCACTGGATCAGCACGGCTGGCAGATTCGTTATATCCGGAATGAAGCGGATCCGCTGCGCCGCCCGCGACGACTGGATCTTGCGCAGGGCACGCAGCAGATCCGCATGATCATCGACGAATGGCGGGACAGCCGGTAATCGACCATGAATGATTGGATCGGATTTCCTGCGCCGGCTAAACTCAACCTGATGTTGCGGGTGACCGGTCGCCGCGCCGACGGCTACCACCTGCTGCAGACGGTGTTCCGGTTCATCGATTTCGGCGATACCGTGCAGTTGCGGGTGCGTGCCGACGGCGTGATCTCCAGAGTGCAGCCGCTGCCCGGCGTGGCCGAGGCCGATGATCTGACCGTCAGGGCAGCCCGCGCGCTGCAGGCCGCGACTGGCACGCGACTGGGGGCGGATCTCCGCGTGGACAAGCGCCTCCCCGCAGGGGGCGGGGTGGGCGGCGGCAGTTCGGATGCGGCGACAACGCTCCTTGCGCTGAACCACCTGTGGGATACCGGCATGAGCCGGCAGCGTCTGCAGGCTCTGGCTCTGCCGCTGGGGGCTGATGTCCCGGTGTTTGTCTATGGCCAGAGTGCCGTGGCTGAGGGGGTGGGCGAGGTACTCGCGCCATTGACGCTGCCCCCAGCCTGGTACTTGGTGCTGGTGCCGCCGGTGGCGGTCTCCACGGCTGCTGTTTTCCGGCATCCGGAATTGAAACGTGACTCTGAAAAGGCTAAAATACAAGGCTTTTCCGTGCCTGCAGGGAACGATTTGGAGTCCCTGGTGTGTCGCATGTATCCCGAAGTCGGGCGTCACCTTGCCTGGCTGCGGACCGTCGGCAATACGGTAGGCGGCGCGCAGATGACGGGTTCAGGCGCTTGTGTGTTTGCGGCATTTGCTGACGAAGCAACGGCGCAGCGCGCGCTGGCATTGCGGGGGCCTGAGATGCGGGGTTTTGTGGCTCGCGGTCTGGATGTACACCCGCTGCACGGACTGGCGGAATTGGTGGAAGGCTGAAGGAATACTGGGTAGAAGAAAGAGTGAAAAACTGCGACTGATGCCATGGTGCGTCAGCCGGGGCAGGGCTGTTTCAGTTGGGGAGTCGCCAAGTTGGTTAAGGCACTGGATTTTGATTCCAGCATGCGAAGGTTCGAATCCTTCCTCCCCAGCCACTTGGTTGCTGCGTTGTATGACTCAGGGGGTGTGTGGTGGCGTTAGACAGGCTGATGGTGTTTACCGGCAATGCCAATCCGCGGTTAGCGGAGGCGGTGGTCAGTCATCTCGATATACACATCGGCCGCGCCAAGGTCGGGCGTTTCAGCGACGGCGAGGTGATGGTGGAAATCCTCGAGAACGTCCGCGGCAAGGATGTGTTCGTCCTGCAGTCGATTTGCGCGCCGACCAATGACACGCTGATGGAACTGCTGGTGATGGTGGATGCGCTGAAACGGGCCTCGGCCGGACGGGTGACGGCGGCGATTCCGTATATGGGTTACGCGCGGCAGGATCGGCGCCCGAACTCGGCGCGGGTACCGATTACCGCCAAGGTTGTGGCGAACATGATGAGCAGTGTGGGAGTGGACCGGGTGCTGACGATGGATCTGCACTCGGAACAGATACAGGGATTTTTCGATATCCCGGTGGACAATATTTATTCCGGGCCGATCATGCTCGGCGACGTCTGGAAACACGATTTCAAGCAACTGGTGGTGGTGTCGCCGGATGTGGGCGGGGTGGTACGGGCGCGGGCGATGGCGAAACGGCTGGAAGCCGACCTGGCGATCATCGACAAGCGCCGGCCGCGGCCCAATGTGGCCACGGTGATGAACATCATCGGCGAAGTAGAGAGTCGCACCTGCGTGATTGTTGACGACATGGTCGATACCGCGAACACGCTGTGCGAAGCCGCCGGTGCACTGAAGAAGCAGGGCGCGGAGCGGGTGATTGCTTACTGTACCCACGCTGTGTTGTCCGGATCGGCGGTGGAGCGTATAGCCGGGTCGGCGCTCGATGAAATTGTCGTGACCGATACGATTCCGTTGACCGAGGCGGCGCGCCAGTGCGCGAAAATCCGCGTGCTGACGGTATCCGGGCTGATGGCGGAGACCATGCGTCGCATCAGTGCCGATGATTCGGTGAGTTCGTTGTTTGTCGAATGAGGTTTTGCGCCGGTGGGGCTTCGGCGCGGCGTAAAGCAGGACCGCGCCAAAAGTGCTCTGGCGCACCGAAAAGCGGGCTTTGTGCCGGAGGGGCTTCGGCACATTGGCAGGAAAAGAGTTTTTTGTGGAGGTCGGAGTTTTTCCGGCTTCTTTTTAACGCGGGAATCTGGTCGCGGATTCCCGCAATTACTGGAGAGTGAAATGAAGATCGAAGTTACTGCGTTTCCGCGTACGAACGAGGGCAAGGGTGCGAGCCGCCGCCTGCGTACGACCGGGCGCGTCCCCGGCGTGATTTATGGTGCCGGCAAGGACGCGCTGTCTGTGGAGTTTGATCACAAGGCGCTGCTGCGTCACCTGAAGATCGAGGCGTTCCATGCGTCGATTCTGGATCTGACCGTCGAAGGCCAGAAGGATCGCGTGTTGTTGCGCGATTTCCAGATGCATCCGTGGAAAGAACAGGTGCAGCATGTTGACTTCCAGCGTATTGATCCGAAAAAGCGGATTCATATGGCGGTGCCGCTGCACTTCATGAACGCCGAGAATGCACCTGGCGTGAAGGTGGGCAAGGGCGTCGTACAGCACATCATCAACGAGCTCGAAATCCAGTGCCTGCCGGACGACCTGCCCGAATTCATCGAGGTCGATCTGAGCAATCTCGAACTGGGGCACTCGATTCACGTGTCCGAGATGAAAATGCCCAAGGGTGTCGAGCCGTTACCCAAGGTGAAGGCGGACAATCCTTCGGTGGTCACCGTGCAGGTGCCGAAAGAAATTGTGGTCGAGGAAGTGGTTGCCGCGCCGGTTACGGAAATTACCGGCCAGACTCCGGAGGCTGCTGCAGCTGCTGCCGCTGCGGGCGCTGCAGGCACTGCTGCCGCGCCTGCTGGCGACAAGAAGGATGCCGACAAAAAACCTGCTGCCGACAAGAAACCCGCAGAGAAGAAGTAATTGGGGGTGCGCCGGCCGATTCTGGCCGGTGGCATCCGGTTACGCCCGCCGACCGATTTTTCGTGGCGGGCGTTTCTTTTTAAAATATAAATATAATCAAGATGTTACGTAATTTCAGGCGTGTAATTTTTGGTGCACCATGCCGGACCCCGGTATAACGCAATCACTATGAAACTCGTCGCCGGCCTGGGCAACCCGGGCAAAAAATACGCAGCCACCCGGCACAACGCCGGATTCTGGTGGCTCGATGCGCTGGCGCGCGCCGCCGGCGTGAGCTGGCGGCACGAGGCGCGGTATCACGGCGAAGTGGCGAGAGTTCCGGGAACGGGCGGCGGCGACAGCGCCACGGGCGAAATCTGGTTGCTGAAGCCGGCGACGTACATGAACGAGTCGGGTCGTGCGGTCGGCGCGCTGGCGGATTTTTTCAAAATTGTCCCGGCCGACATCCTGATTGCGCATGATGAACTCGATCTTGCCCCGGGCGTCGTCAAAATGAAATTCGGCGGCAGCGCTTCGGGCAACGGCGTGCGCAGCGTCACAGCGCGCCTGGGCACGCCGGACTACTGGCGGTTGCGCATCGGCATTGGACATCCGCGCGAACTGGCGGCCAGCGAGCAGGAAGTTGTTGATTACGTATTGCACGCGCCGCGTGCTGAAGAGCAGCGGGCGATTGAGGACTCACTGACCCGTGCGCAAGAGATATGGCCGCTGATTGCAGCGCACGACATGCAGGCGGCGATGCTGCGTTTGCATACCAAAGCTGCGGACGGCGAAACATGAGCGCTCACGCATCCCGCACGCGGCGTTGCCTGCCGGGTTTCCGTTTCACGGTTCACATTTCACTTTTTACGGTTCATCCAACATGTCATTGAAATGCGGCATCGTCGGCTTGCCCAATGTCGGCAAATCCACCCTGTTCAACGCGCTGACCAAAGCGGGCATCGCCGCGGAAAATTATCCCTTCTGCACCATCGAGCCCAATGTCGGCATCGTCGAGGTGCCGGATCCGCGGCTGGACACGCTGGCTGCGCTGCAGAAACCGGAAAAAACATTACCGGCGACGGTCGAGTTCGTGGATATCGCCGGTCTGGTGGCGGGCGCGTCCAAGGGCGAAGGGCTCGGCAACCAGTTCCTTGCCAATATCCGGGAAACGGACGCCACCGCCCACGTGGTGCGGTGCTTTGTGGACGAAA
>JANNHN010000382.1:0-6644 GCA_031404395.1 Betaproteobacteria bacterium | reverse complement strand
GGCGATGAATTGCGCTTTTTCCGCAGTCAACCGCGGATTGTCGCTTCGCAATCGGGTTGCCAGCGCATCATGGGAGTTGTAGGTGCGGAAACGCTGTTCTTCCGCCAGTTCTTTCAGCCAGCGCCGGTAACGCGGCAGTGCATCGGCGGGCGTGGTGCGCGCCAGCCCGAAACCCTCGAGCGAAATGACCCGCGTCACCCGCGCCGGGCGCAGCCCTGCATAAGTGCAGGCGATGACGCCGCCCATGCTGTGCCCGACCAGTTGCGCCGGTTGCAGCGGCGTATAGACCGCCAGCAGCGCGTCAAGATCGGCGTAATAGTCGGGAAACCAGTAACCGGTGCTGGACCATGCAGACAGGCCGCAGCCGCGCCAGTCCGGTGCGATCACATGCCAGTCGCGCTGCAGTTCATCGACCACGAACTGGAACGACGCCGACACATCCATCCAGCCGTGCAGCAGGAACAGCGGCGGCGCATCGGGCGCGCCCCAGGTGAGCACGTGGTGGCGCAATCCGTTCAGTTCATGAAATGTCGAGCGGCTGGATTTCATCAGCGGGATCCGGGCATTGCCTGATTGCGGTTGCGCAGCGCAGTCCACGACAACACCGCGAGGCTGGCAACGATCAACAACATGCCGATCGATTCTACCGGACCCGGCTGTTCGCCCAGTTGCAATCGGGAGGACAGCACGCCGATGGCAGGGATCGCCATCACCGACAGGCCGGCGATACCGGCGGGCAGCAACTTCAGCACGTAGAACCACAGCGCCCAGCCGAGCACCGTGCCGAACAGGATGCCGTAAGCCAGCACAAAACAGAAATACGGCGTCCAGTCCACTGAACGTGTTGACAGCAATGGCGCCAGCACCACCAGCACCAGACTGCCCAACAGCATCTGCCAGGCGGTCAGTGCAACGGTGCCGACGGCAAGGTGATGGCGCCAGCGGCGCGTCAGCACCGCGGCGACGGCCCAACTGACGCCGGTCAGCACGGCCAATACATTCGCTGCCCAGGTGCCGGCCAGCGACCAGGGTTCGAGTATCAGCAACAGTCCGGCTACAGACAGCGCGACGGCGAGCCATTGCAGGCCGCGGATGCGTTCGCCCAGCGCGGGCCACGCGATGAGCATCGTCCAGAACGGCATGGTGTACACCAGCACGGCAGTTTTGCCCGCGGCGCCGGAGACCAGCGCCAGCGACACCAGCGCATTGAATCCCGTGGTCTGCCACAGGCCCAGTATGAACACGTGGCGTGGTGAATGCAGCTTGAGCGACTCGCCGCGCCAGGCTGCGATGGCAAACAGCAATAATGCGCCGGGCACGGTGCGCAGGACGGCGTAATCCCAAGGGTCGGCGTAGCTTAAGCCTTCTTTCAGCATGACCCAGGTATAGCCCCAGACGGCGCAGAGGGCGATCAGCGCGAGGATGCCGGAGCGGGGCAGCGGCGTGTGTGGCATTGGTTGTCGGGTGTTGCGGGGAATGCGCTGAGGGTTGTGCGCGGCGGCGGGATTATGCGGCAATTGCCAACGCCTGACTACCATGTGGCCCGCGCTATGTCGCGGATTTTTCTGAACTATCGTCGAAGTGTCACACGGATGCCGGAACGTTGCCGACGATGCACTAAAATAACAGGATGGCACCGATATTCATCCATCTGCGATTGCACAGTGAGTACTCAATCGTCGATGGCATCGTGCGCATCGACGCAGCCGTGGCTGCGGCCAAGGCCGATCATATGCCGGCACTGGCGCTGACCGATCTCAGCAACGTCTTCGGGATGGTCAAGTTCTACCAGGAAGCGCGCGGCCAGGGCATCAAGCCCATCATCGGCTGCGATTTGTGGCTGACCAATGAGACTGATCGCGAAAATCCGTACCGGGTGCTGCTGCTGGCGCAGAACTACGACGGTTATCTGCGGTTATGTGAACTGCTGACGCGCGCTTACCGCAGCAACCAGTACCGCGGCCGCGCCGAAATCCTCAAATCCTGGTTGAGCGAAGTCGGCACTGACGGTTTGATCGCGCTCTCCGGCGCGCACCACGGCGATGTCGGCCAGGCGCTGATCGCCGACAATACGGAGGCGGCGCGCCAGCTCGCTGAAGGCTGGGCCGCACTGTTCCCCGGTCGTTATTACCTCGAAGTACAGCGGCTGGGGCCGCAGGCCATGACCGGCGGCGCGGCGGCGATTCCGGTCGAGCGCCATGTTGAGCGCGCGCTGCAGTTGGCCAGTGTTACGGGTTTGCCGGCGGTGGCGACGCACCCGGTGCAGTTCATGCAGCGCGATGATTTCAGAGCGCATGAAGCGCGGGTCTGCATCTCCGAGGGTTATGTCCTGTCGGATCAGCGCCGGCCCAAGCGCCACAGCGCGGAGCAGTATTTCAAGACCCAGCGCGAGATGGCTGAGCTTTTCGCCGACGTGCCCGAAGTGCTGGAGAACAGTGTCGAGATTGCCCGGCGCTGCAGTCTTGGCCTGACGCTCGGCAAAAGCCGGCTGCCGCATTTCCCGACGCCGCAGGGTGTCAGCCTCGAAGAGCATCTGCGTCAGTGCGCGAGTGATGGGCTGACCGCACGGCTTGCTGAACTGTACGAGGATGCCGCTGAGCGCACGGCGCAGGAGCCGACCTATCGCGAGCGGCTGGAGTTCGAGATCAAGACCATCGTGCAGATGGGCTTTCCCGGATATTTCCTGATCGTCGCCGACTTCATCAACTGGGCCAAGCAGAACGGCGTGCCGGTGGGGCCGGGGCGCGGATCGGGCGCGGGTTCGCTGGTGGCCTACAGTCTCGGCATTACTGATCTTGATCCGCTGCGCTACAACCTGCTGTTCGAACGTTTTCTGAATCCGGAGCGGGTGTCGATGCCCGACTTCGACATCGATTTCTGTCAGGACGGGCGCGACCGCGTCATCGATTACGTCAAGACGCGTTACGGCGCGGATTCGGTATCGCAGATTGCCACTTTTGGCACCATGGCGGCCAAGGCGGTGGTGCGCGACGTCGGTCGCGTGCTTGACCTCGGTTACAACTTTTGCGACCAGCTTGCCAAGCTGATCCCGTTTCAGCCGGGAAAACAAATCACGCTGGCCGAAGCACGCAAAATGGAACCGCAACTCGCCGAGCGTGAGAAAAAGGAAGAAGAAGTAGCGGAACTGCTGGAACTCGCCGGCACGCTGGAAGGTTTGACGCGCAACGTCGGCATGCATGCCGGTGGTGTGCTGATCGCGCCTGGCAAACTGACGGATTTCTGCCCGCTCTACATTGCCGATGCGTCGAACGCAGCGATCAGCCAGTTCGACAAGGACGACGTCGAATCCATCGGCCTGGTCAAGTTCGACTTTCTCGGTCTGACTACACTGACCATCCTCGACTGGACGTTCAAGTACATCAAACAGCTCGATCCCGCCTCAACGCTGAAGCTCGACAAACTGCCGCTGGATGACCAGGCGTCCTACGCGATATTCCAGCATGCCAACACCACGGCGGTATTCCAGTTTGAATCGCGCGGCATGCGCGACATGCTGAAAAGCGCCAAACCCGACCGCTTCGGCGACATCATCGCACTGGTGGCGCTGTACCGGCCGGGGCCGATGGAGCTGATCCCGGATTTCTGCGCGCGCAAACACGGCCGGCGTTTTGCTTATCCCGATCCCCGCGTCGAAAGCATCCTCGCCGAGACCTACGGCATCATGGTCTATCAGGAGCAGGTGATGCAGATGGCGCAGATCATCGGCGGCTACAGCCTGGGCGGCGCCGATCTGCTGCGGCGCGCGATGGGCAAGAAAAAGCCCGAGGAAATGGCCGAGCATCGCGACCTGTTTCAGGCGGGCGCTGCAAAAAACGGGCTGTCGTAGGGCAAGGGCAACGAATTGTTCGACCTGATGGAGAAGTTCGCCGGTTACGGTTTCAACAAGTCGCACGCCGCGGCCTATGCGCTGATCGCCTACCAGACCGCATACCTGAAAGCGCACTATCCGGCGGCGTTCATGGCGGCCAACATGTCGGCAGTGATGAACGACACCGACAAGGTGCAGCAACTGGTTGATGACGCGCGTGAGAACAAACTCGAAGTGCTGGCGCCCGACGTCAACAGCGGCGGGTATCGTTTCGCGCCGGTAGACGACAAGCGCATCCGCTACGGTCTGGGCGGGATCAAGGGTACCGGCGAGGGCGCGATCAACCACATGGTTGAAATTCGCGCAGCCGGCGGGCCGTTCCGGGATTTGTTTGATTTTTGTCATCGCGTGGACAAGCGCCTGGTCAACCGGCGCGTTGTCGAATCGCTGGTGCGCGCCGGCGCTTTTGACGGCGTCAACGACAATCGCGCGGAACTGATGGCTTGCGTGGGGCTGGCGCTGGAGTCCGCGGAGCAGGCGAGCCGTTCCGCATCGCAGACCAATCTGTTTGGCGATGCGGTCGATGCGCCGCGGGTGGTGGCGCCGTCCAACGTGCCGCGCTGGAACAAAAAAGAAATGCTGCAGAACGAAAAGCTGGCGCTGGGTTATTACCGCAGCGATCACTTGTTCAACGTCTATCGCGACGAAGTGCGGCGCATGGTGAGCAAGAAGCTGGGCGAACTGCAGACTGCCAGCGACATTGCCGGGCGCACAGTGAGCATCGCCGGCGTGGTGCTGTCGGTGCGCGTGCAGAACACCGCCAGCGGGCGCATGGGCATCGTCACGCTGTCGGATGACACCGGCAAGCATGAGGTGGTGGTGTTCCGCGAGGCGTTTGACCGTTTTCGCCACAAGCTGCGCGAGGATGAACTGCTGGTGATTGAGGTGCGCGGTCGCCAGCGTTACCGCAACCCGGAGCAGGAGGCGGAGGGTGGCGGCGACAATACGCTGCGGCTGGAGGCGATGAACGTCCTTGATCTCAACGAAGCGCGCAACCGTTACGCGCGCGGTATTCGTTTGGTATGCAACGGCCAGTCTTCCGGCAGCAAACTGAAGGAGCTGCTGGCGCCGCACCGCCAGGGGGCGTGTCCGGTGGCCATCGAATACAGCAGCAATGGCGCGCGCTGCGAGGTAAAGCTCGGCGTCGCATGGCAGGTCAATATCAACGAAGATCTGATCCGTTCGCTGTCGGAGTGGTTGAAGCCGGAGAACGTCAATATTCTTTATGGAGGCTCTGAATAATCCGCTGCGCACCGGCATTGCCGTGCTGTGCGCGGCAAGCGCTGGCCGGGCCGACAAGTTGGCGGCACGCGCCGTGGTGATTCACAAAGGGTGGGCTGCTACTTCTGTGAGTTAATGTAACTAGTTGTTTTTATTAAGTTAATTTAAACGGTCGGGCGTGTTTCAAATCGCGTGTAATCGCCCGGTAAGCCGTCGCCTGCAGCCTCGCCGACCTCGATACTGCTGACCTGCGCGGCGCGGGGACCGCGGCGCGCCCATCCGATCATGGCATCGACCGCCGTTGCCGGTCCTTGAAATACCGCCTCCACGCTGCCGTCGCTGCGGTTGCGTATCCAGCCGCAAACGCCCAACTGTTGCGCCTTATATTCAATGTAATTGCGGAATCCCACGCCCTGAACGCGGCCGCGAATCAGCAGATGGCGGGTGATGATTTCACTCATGTGTGCCTGTGCTGCCTGTTGCGAGCGTGCTGCGCACGGAGTAGGCTCTGCGTCGCATGTTGTTCATGTTGTTAATCTGATAATTCCGGTTTATTCCCTGATTGGAGGAGTTTATGACACACGCAGTCATCGGATCCCTGATGCTCGTTGCGGCGCTGACCACGGGTTGCGCAGCAACCAGCGTTGATACCAAGGCCAACATCGGCGAAGACAAGGTCGTTTATCACGTGAATGATTCGAAAGCGCAGGCCGTGGGTGCGCTGCGCAACATCAGCAACCACCTCGAGGTCAACCCGAAGGCGAAGATTGTCGTGGTGACGCATGCGCAGGGCGTTGATTTCCTGTTTGACGGCGCCAAGGACGGCAACGGCAATCCGTTCAATGTCACGGTTGAAAATCTCAGGAACCAGGGCGTGCAATTCGACGTCTGCGAGATCACGCTGCGCAACCGCAAGATCGAAAAGAACAAGTTCATTCCCGAAGCCGGTTTCGTTCCGTCCGGTGTGGCGGAAATCACCCGCCTGCAGCAGCGCGAAGGCTACGCTTATTTGCGTCCCTAGCCGTATTTCTCTGTGCCGGACGGGGCGGATCATGCCGCCCCGTTTTCATTTCCGCGCTCCGGCAAATTGCGCCGTGCGTAGCAAACCGCATACAATTCATGTTGGCGATTCATCAACGCAAATCATCAATGAAAATGTTTGTGTTTACGGCGCGTTGATCCGCATGCCCCTGGCTGAACAATAAAAATGCTTCCCACCCCGGCCCCCATCGAGTTGATCCTCGGCGTGGTGCTGTACTGGCTGGTGGTCGGTTGCGCCGGGCTGGTGCGGCCGCTGAGTCTGCACTGGGTGAGCCGGATACTGTTTCCGCTGGGCGCAGCAGGCGGCGTCGTGCTGGTCATTGCGGCGCTGGCCGGCATTGCCGCGGAACCCTCCGTCCGGCAATTGCCGCTGGGCCTGCCCGATCTGCCGTTTCATGTGCGGCTCGACGCCTTGTCGGCATTTTTTACCGGCATGCTGGGCATTGCGGTCATCGGCATCTCGCTGTTCTCCGCCGGTTACTTCCGCCGCGCG
>JANNHN010000381.1:0-7016 GCA_031404395.1 Betaproteobacteria bacterium | reverse complement strand
TCTAGCCGCCCCTCCAGCGTGGATTACGTAAAATAATATCACGCATTATCAATTGGTTGCGTGATCCATACGGCCCGAAAACACGCCAATAACGATTGCAACTTTCACCCGCTTTGAGTAGTCTTACCTCCGTTCGATTCGCTTAACTTCATTGGAGATCAACCACCATGCAACCTGACCTGCACACCGGAGCGCCCTACTCAGCCGGAACACAGGATATTACCGCCCAGCAGAACAAGGTATTGCGCAACACTTACCTGCTGCTTGCGGTCTCGTTGATTCCCACGATCATCGGCGCCGCCATCGGCACCAATTTCATCAATTTCAGTTTCATGCGTGCCAGCCCGATTATCAGCGTGGTGGTGATGCTGGCCGTGTTCTACGGCTGGATTTTCATGATCGAGAAAAACCGCAACAGCAGCCTCGGCGTTGCCTTGCTGCTGGGCTTCACGGCTTTCCTCGGCCTGATGCTGGCTCCGCTGCTGCAGCAGATACTGTCGCTGCGCAACGGCGGACAACTGGTGATGATGGCTGCTGGCGGCACTGCCGCCGTGTTTTTTGTGCTGTCCGGCATTGCCGCCAGCACAAAACGCGATTTCAGCTTCCTCAACAAGTTCCTGATGGTCGGCTTTGTGGTGATCATGCTGGCGGTGCTCGCCAACGTGTTCCTGCAGAGCCCGGTGCTGCAACTCGCGCTGTGCGGCGCGTTCATCATCTTCTCGTCCGCGGTGATCCTGTGGCAGATCAACAGCATCGTGCGGGGCGGCGAAACCAATTACGTATCGGCGACGCTGACGCTGTATGTATCGCTGTACAACATCTTCTCCAGCCTGCTGCAGATCCTGGGCTTCACGAGCGGCGATCGCGACTGAAATTCGCGACTGAAGTCACGCTCAAAAAAGCGGCCTGCGGGCCGCTTTTTTGTTGCCTGCGTTTTTTTCCTCCGCCTTTATTCCCGCCGCTTTTACTCCCTCTCGAACAGCGCGATGGATTCAACATGCGCAGTATGCGGAAACATGTTGACGATGCCCGCAGCACGTAACTTGTAGCCGTGCGCCGCCACCAGCACCTCGGCATCGCGCGCCAGCGTTGAAGGGCTGCAGGATACATAGACAATACGCCGCGGACCGTCGGCGCCGATCAGTTTGACCAGCTCCATCGCGCCGTCGCGCGGCGGATCGATCAACAGCTTGTCGAAAGCGCCCAGCGCCGCCCATTGTGCCGAATCGATTTTAAACAGGTCCATGGTCAGGAACTGCGTGTTGCTGGTCAATCCATTGATCTGCGCGTTCTGCTGCGCCCGTTTGATCAGCCCGGCACTGCCCTCGATGCCGGTGACCTGCGCGCCGCTGCGGGCAATTGGCAATGTGAAATTACCCAGCCCGCAGAACAGATCGGCTATACGCTCTCCCGGCTGCGGGCCGAGCAGACTGAGTGCGCGGCGCACCAGCACCTGGTTGATCGCTTGATTGACCTGGGTGAAATCCGTCGGCAGAAACGTGATGCGCACATCAAATTCAGGCAGCAGGTAATACAACTCACCGGTGCATGGCGGATGAAACAGCTGCGCCGTGTCCGGGCCCTTCGGCTGCAGGTAAAACACCACGCGGTGCGCATCGGCAAAGGCACGCAGCTTGTCTTCATCATCTGCTGTCAGCGGATCCAGCACGCGCAGCACCAGCGCATCGACGTTGTCGGCAACCGCCAGTTCGATCTGCGGCATGCGCGCACGGATGCTCAGGTTGTTGACCAGTTCGCGCAACGGCATCAACAGGGCGGAAATCCGCGGCGGCAGCACTGCGCAACTCCGCATATCGGCAACATAGCTGCTGCGCTTTTCGTGGAAACCGACCAGCACGCCGCCTTTCTTGAACACATACCGTGAGGTCAGGCGTGCGCGATGGCGATACCCCCATGCCGGGCCGTAGATTGCCGGCAATATCTGCTCGGGCGTAACCTTGCCGATATGCCGCAGATTGTCTTCAAGCACGCGTTGCTTGGCAGCGACCTGGGTGCGCGCATCCATGTGCTGCAGGCTGCAGCCGCCGCAAAGACCGAAAAATTCGCAGCCCGGCGTCGTGCGCGATGCGCTTTCGTTGCGGATCGTGGTCGCCGCCGCCACTTCAAAAGATGCCTTTTTGCGATAAGTCTCGATCTCGACGCTCTCGCCGGGCAGCGCGCCCTCGACAAAAATCACTTTGCCGTCGCGCCGGGCAATGCCGCGTCCTTCCTGATCCAGGGATTCGATCTGCAAAAATGTCATGGGAATGTCGGTGCGCCGCCTGTGGCGGCATGCCTGTGCAGCGTCAGGCTGACCAGCGTTCGAGGAATTCCTGCCAGTGCGGCTGGTTCGCTTTTTCCAGGGCGGTACGCGTCGCTTTGGCAAGGCCGTCATGCTGGGCGCGGGTCAGCGCACCGCGCATCAACTGGAAACGCAGAAAAATCAGATAGGTATTAACGACATCGGTTTCGCAGTACTGCGCAATTTCCGTCAGCTGACCCTGCTGATAAGCGCCCCACACCGCACTGCCGTCCATGCCGAGCTTGCCCGGCAGCCCCATCAACTGCGCCAGCGCATCCAGCGGCGCATTGGCGCGTGCCTGGTAGAGCGCCAGCAGATCCATCAGATCAAGATGGCGATGATGGTAACGGCTGATGTAGTTGTTCCACTTGAATTCGCGGTCGTCCTCGCCCATGTCCCAGTAACGCGCCGCGGTCACGCCATGCATCAGGCCGCGGTAATGCAGCACCGGCAGATCAAAGCCGCCGCCGTTCCACGACACCAGTTGCGGCGTGTATTTCTCGATGCCGTCAAAAAAGCGCTGGATGATCTCACCTTCGCTTTCGCCATTCGTGCCCAGAGACCACACCTTGAAGCTGTCGCGATCCTGCAGTGCGCAGGAAATCACCAGCACGCGATGCAGGTAGTGCTGGAGGAAATCGCTGCCGGTGGTCTGGCGGCGCAACTGGAAGGCCATTTCCGCAACGTCGTGATCAGTAACCGTGTCGTCGATGCCGCGCAGCCGGCGGATACCGGCGATATCGGGCACGGTTTCAATATCAAATACCAGGACGGGATTCAATAAACACCAATATAATCAATAAGTTATATGAATATCAGGAGAACACGCCGGTGGACAGGTAGCGATCGCCGCGGTCACAGACGATAGCCACGATCACTGCATCACGTACCTGCGCGGAAATCTGCAGCGCCGCCCACAACGCACCGCCCGATGACACGCCGGCGAAAATACCTTCTTCGTTGGCCAGCCGCCGCATCATGGTTTCAGCATCCGGCTGCGTGACCTCAACCACTTGATCGATTTTTGTCCAGTCGCAGATCTTCGGCAAATAAGCGGCAGGCCATTTGCGGATACCCGGGATCTGCGCACCGTCAGCCGGCTGGCAGCCGACAATCCGAATCTGCGGATTTTTTTCTTTCAGGTAGCGTGACACGCCCATGATGGTACCGGTGGTGCCCATGCTGGAAACGAAATGGGTCACCTTGCCTCCGGTATCACGCCAGATTTCCGGACCCGTGCCTTCGTAATGCGCCAGCGGATTGTCAGGATTGGAAAACTGATCGAGCATCACCCCGCGGCCCTCGCGCACCAGGCGCTCGGCAGCATCGCGGGCGCCTTCCATGCTGATTTCCTTCGGCGTCAGCACCAGTTCGGCGCCGTAGGCACTCATGGTCTGCTGCCGCTCGAGCGACTGGTTATCCGGCATGACCAGCACCATGCGATAGCCCATGATCGCCGCGGCCATCGCCAGTGCGATGCCGGTATTGCCGCTGGTCGGTTCGATCAGCGTATCGCCGGGCTTGATGGTGCCGCGCTCCTGCGCGCGCCGGATCATCGACAGCGCCGGACGATCTTTGACCGATCCTGCCGGATTATTGCCTTCGAGCTTGGCCAGTATGGCGTTGCTGGTTTTGCCGGGTATGCGTTTCAGCTTGACCAGCGGCGTATTGCCGATGAATTCTTCGAGGGTCTTGTACACGTCGCTTAACCTGCGCTGTTATTCAATAACTGCCGGCAGTAGCCCGCGACACCCTGCTCCACCGTCAGGAACGGCGCCAGGTAACCGGCTGCACGCAGCGCCGTCAGATCAGCCTGGGTATAGCTCTGGTACTTACCCTGGAGATCACCGGGGAACGGGATGTAGCGGATCAACCCCTGGCGCTGCATGTCAGTCAACGACAGTGCTGTATCGCCTGCAGCCGCACGGCAACCGTTCACCATCGCTGCCGCCACATCATTGAATGACTGCGCAGCACCGGTGCCGCAATTGAATACGCCGGACTTGCCGGGATGATCCAGAAAAAACAGGTTGGCCTTGACCACGTCATCCACCGATACAAAGTCACGACGCTGCTCACCGTTGCCGTAGCCGCCGCTGCCCTCAAACAGGCGGACATGGCCTTCGGCGCGGTATTGGTTGAAAAAATGGAATGCCACGGAAGCCATGCGCCCTTTATGCTGCTCACGGTCGCCATACACATTGAAATAACGCAGGCCGACCACCTGTGCACCACCCGGAGACAAGCGTCGCACTTTCTGATCAAAAAGCAGCTTTGAGTAACCGTATACGTTCAACGGGCCTTCACAGGCCGGATCCTCACGGAACTCCCTGCTGGCGCCATAGGTGGCTGCCGACGAGGCATAGATCAGCGGCGTGCGTTCAGCCACGCAGAATTCCAGCAATGTGCACGAGTATGCGTAATTGGTTTCCATCACGTAACGCCCGTCGCTCGCCGTGGTATCCGAGCAGGCGCCCTGGTGAAAAATCGCCTTGAACGCGCCGCGAAAGCGTCCAGCACGCACCCGCGCGAGAAATTCATCCTTGTCGAGGTAATCGCTGACCCGGCAATCGGCCAGGTTGCGGAATTTATCGCCCTGCGTCAGATCATCGACGGCAAGAATGTCGGAAATACCCCGCGCATTGAGCCCCCTGACCAGATTTGCACCGATAAATCCGGCGGCGCCGGTCACCACGATGGTCATGGCTGCTGCTCCGCCGTCGCCAGCAGTTCTGCGGGGTGCACCACTGCCGCACCGAATTTGCCGACGACGATACCCGCAGCGCGGTTGGCAATGCGGACGGCGCTTTCCAGATCCTCGCCTGCGGCAAGCATCACGCCGATCGTGGCTATCACCGTGTCGCCGGCGCCGCTGACGTCATAGACTTCGCGCGCAATCGCCGGCACGTGCAGCCGGCTGCCGCGACGGAACAGCGTCATGCCTTCTTCGCTGCGCGTCACCAGCACACCGCCCAGCCCCAGCTTCTGGCGCAGGTGCTGCACTTTTGCCGTCAGCGCCTGCTCGCTGCTCCAGCTCCCGGTCACCGCCCTCAATTCCGCGCGATTCGGCGTGACCAGGGTCGCACCCCGGTACAGAGAATAATCATCACCCTTGGGATCCACCAGCACCGGTATGCCGGCACGGCGCGCCAGCGCAATCATTTTTGCAATGTGCGCAAGCCCGCCTTTGCCGTAGTCGGACAGGATGACCACGTCGCAGGTCTTGAGCAGCCGCTGGTAATCCTGCAGCTTGGAGGCCAGCACTTCGTAACCGGGCAATGTTTCAAAATCAGCGCGCAACAATTGCTGCCGACGCCCGATGACGCGCAGCTTGACCGTCGTCGCCACAGTGGCATCGGCATGCAGGCTTGCGACAATCCGGTCCTGCTTCAGCAATTGGCGCAGCCGCCGCCCTGCTTCATCGCGTCCGATCACCGACAGCAGCGCGGTTTTTGCGCCGAGTGCCGCCGCGTTGCGTGCAACGTTGGCCGCACCGCCCGGACGCTCCTCCACCCGGTCAACCTTGACCACCGGCACCGGCGCCTCGGGTGAAATCCGGTTCACCTCGCCAAACCAGTAACGATCCAGCATGACGTCGCCGACCACCAGCACCCGGCCACGGCGCATTTGCTGCAGCAATCCGGATGAGCGTGGTACTCCCGGCACTGATTTTTGTCTCGGGCTCTTGGTCGAGCGTGCGTTTTTCATCGCGCTATTTTACCGGTGACCTGCAGCAGGCGCGCGCTTCAGCGGCTGATTTCCGCATTGATGGCCCGCAGCACGGCCAGCGGATCCGCGGCACGGGTAATCGGGCGGCCGATCACCAGATAGTCGGCGCCGCTGGCTATTGCCGCCGCCGGCGTCACGATGCGCTTCTGATCGTCCTGCGCCGCATCGGCAAGCCGGATTCCCGGGGTGACCAGGCAGAACCCCGCGCCGCAGGCCCGGCGCAGCGCCGGCGCTTCCTGCGCTGAACAGACCACGCCGTCCATGCCGCTGGCCGCAGCCAGTCGCGCCAGGCGCTCCGCCAGCACCTGCGGCGCTTCAGCATGCCCCAGCTCACGCAGATCTTCCGCGCCGAGGCTGGTCAGCACCGTTACCGCAATCAGTTTGGGCGCGTGATTCACACCGGACAGCGCCTCGCGTGCCGCCTGCATCATGGCGCGGCCACCACCGGCATGCACGTTGATCATCCATACGCCCAGTCCGGCAGCCGCCTTGCATGCGGCAGCAACGGTGTTGGGTATGTCGTGAAACTTGAGATCCAGAAATATACTGAAGCCGCGCTGGACCAGATTGCCCACCAGCGCGGGCCCCGCAACGGTAAACAGTTCTTTGCCCACCTTGACCTTGCACAACGCAGGATCAAGCCGGCCTGCCATCGCCAGCGCCTCGGCAGCGGATGCGTAATCCAGCGCGACTATGACCCGCGGCCCTTTTTGATCGATGCTCATGCAGATATGCCCTTAGCTCCGGCAAGCTCTAAGCCGGTCGTCCTTCAGTTCCGGCGCGTTTCATGCCGGTATTCCCCTTTCGCCCCGGCGCGTTTCATGCCGGTATACCTTTCTCCTCGGTGCGCCGCGGCGCGTAGGTTTCCCATTCCCCGCAGGCCGGACAGTGCCAGTAGAACTGCCGGGCGCGAAAACCGCAATGCTCGCATTTGTACATCGCCAGACTGCGCGTGTGCTGGTGTATCAACTGCTTGATCATCTCC
>JANNHN010000380.1:0-4028 GCA_031404395.1 Betaproteobacteria bacterium | reverse complement strand
GCGCAGCCGGACTGGCACTCGGTCGATGCCTTCCGCGCGCTGGGCCGGCCCAAGCTATTTTTCGGCATCACTGCCGGCAACATGGATTCGATGGTCAATCGCTATACCGCCGACCGCCGCGTGCGCAGCGACGATGCCTACACGCCGAATGCCGAGGGCGCGAAGCGCCCCGACCGCGCGGTGATCGTTTACAGCCAGCGTGCGCGCGAGGCGTATCCCGATGCGACTGTCGTCATCGGCGGCATTGAGGCCAGCCTCAGGCGCATCGCGCATTTCGACTACTGGTCGGAGAAAGTGCGGCGCTCGGTGCTGGTCGATGCCAAGGCCGATATTCTGGTTTATGGCAACGCTGAACGCGCGATTGTCGATATCGCGCACCGGCTGGCGGCACGCGCCAAACCCGACAGCATTACCGACATCCGCGGCACGGCCTTCCTGCGCGCGGCAACGCCGGCGGACTGGATTGAAATCGATTCGACGCGCATAGACACACCGGGGCGACTGAATCCGCCCGTCGATCCCTATGCGACAGAAGAGCAGATGGCGAAAAGCGGAGCGGCGCAAACGCCCAATGGCGCGAAAGTGGTGCGTTTCATTCGTGAAGTGAAAAACGCCGATCGCGCACGCAGCGTGATCCGCATGCCGTCGTACGAAGCGGTGGCGCAGGATCCGGTGTTGTATGCGCATGCCTCGCGCATCCTGCATGTCGAGGCCAATCCCGGCAACGCGCGGGCGCTGGTGCAGCGTCATGGGGAAGGGAAAAATGCGCGGGAAGTCTGGATCAATCCGCCGCCGATACCGCTGACCACGAAGGAAATGGACGCGTTGTATGAGCTGCCCTATGCGCGGGTGCCGCACCCGGCATACGGCAAAACGAAAATTCCCGCCTACGAGATGATCCGTTTCTCGGTGACTATCCAGCGCGGCTGCTTTGGCGGTTGCACCTTTTGTTCAATCACCGAACATGAGGGCCGCATCATCCAGAACCGCTCGGAAGATTCGATCATTCGCGAGATCGAGCATATCCGCGACGAGGCGCCGGGCTTCACCGGGGTGATTTCCGACCTCGGCGGACCGACCGCAAACATGTATCGCCTCGCCTGCAAAAGCAGGGAAATCGAATCCGCCTGCCGGCTGCCGTCGTGCGTGTATCCGGGCATCTGCCCGAACCTGAATACCGATCACTCGTCGCTGATCGGGCTTTATCGCCGCGCCCGCGCATTGCCGGGCATCAAAAAGGTGCTGATCGGATCCGGTGTGCGTTACGACCTGGCGGTCGAATCGCCGGAGTATGTGAAAGAACTGGCGCAGCACCACGTTGGCGGGTACCTGAAAATCGCACCGGAAGCGATCGGTGAAGGGCCGTTGTCGAAGATGATGAAGCCCGGCGTCGGCACGTATTACAAGTTCAAGGAATTGTTCGACAAGTATTCCAAAGAGGCCGGCAAGGAACAGTACCTGATCCCGTATTTCATCGCAGCCCACCCCGGTACCACCGATGCCGACATGGTGGAACTCGCGCTGTGGCTGAAGCAGAACGGTTTCCGTGCCGACCAGGTACAGGCTTTCCTGCCGTCACCCATGGCGACCGCGACGGCGATGTACCACTCGGGCAAAAATCCGCTGCGCAAGGTCACCTACAGCAGCGAGGATGTGATCATTCCCAAGGGATTGAAGGTGCGCCGGCTGCACAAGGCTCTGCTGCGCTATCACGATGCCGAAAACTGGCCGCTGCTGCGCGACGCGCTGCGGCGCATGGGGCGCAGGGACCTGATCGGTTCCGGCAAACACCAGTTGGTGCCGGTGTTCCAGCCGGCGGGCACGGGCCTGCGGCCCGAGGGCGCACGCAAGCCGCGCAAGTACCAGTCGTTCCGTACCCAGCACACGGGATTGCCGCCGGCACCGGTGGCGCGTGATCGTAGAGCACCGTCCGCGAAAGCAAAACGACTGGCGCGGGCCGCCAAAGTACATTAGGGCAGCGCGGCTTCAGTGTTTCCTTAGCCGGGTTCCAGTGCTGTTTTGTTGCGGCGACGGAGTGCGGCCATCGTGGTGACCACCAGCATGTCGAGCATGCAATAAAAGGTGCCGGCCGCCAGCGGCGGATTCATGGTGGTCCAGCCGGTCACCGGCACCTCGTGCAGCCAGACCCAGTTGCCGAGCGCGGTGCCGTAGATTTCCAGCCCCAGCGTCAGCATGAACATCACCGCATACAGTTTGCGTCCGTTGCTGAACACCATGCACAGCACCAGCAGCGTGTAGAGGATCAAGCCCATGGTATCGGCGCCGACCCACGCCAGCGCCAGCACCGGCGGCGCGGCGGCCAGCGGCACGGCCCAGATGATCGAATCGGGCATGCGCTTGCAGATCGCCAAGCCCAGCACGAAAACCAGCGCATGTGCCGGCGGCACGAACAGCGGAATGTTGTTCAGTCGGTATTCGTACAGTCCCCAGCCCAGCGACAGGAAGATTTCGCCCGCCGTGGCGTAGAGCACGCAAATGACCATGCTCGTGCGCGTCTCCGGTGCCGAATTCGCCAGCCAGTACAGCAACATGGCCCAGGTCACGATGCTGACCATGTCCTGTCCCCACACCGGAAAGTATTGATCGACAAACAAGCCAATGCTGACCAGTGCGACGATGGTCCACACCGGAGCCGGCGGTGAGTCGTGCAGGGATGCGGATGAGGCGACAACAGTCATGGCGGGCGCATCGTATCGCGTTGGCGGCCGGGTCGTCATGTGCCGTCACTTATAATCGGACGCATGTCCGGCAACCTGGAGAACACATGATGGAAGGCGTGGCGGTAGTTACCGGAGCAAGTTCCGGTATCGGCGAGGCGATTGCACAGGATTTGCTCAATCAGGGGCTGACCGTGGTCACGCTGCAACGGCGCCCGCCGCGGATCAAGCATGACCGGATTCATTTCCATGCGGTGGATCTGGCCGATACTGCAGCCGCCACCGCTGTGGCCAAAGAAGTGGCTGCCAAATACCCGGTCCACTACCTCGTCAATAACGCCGGCGCCAACCGGCCGGGCTCGCTGGAACAGGTCACAGTTGACGACATGGACCATGTTTATGCGCTGAACGTGCGGGCGGCGATGATCCTGATCCAGACCTTGGTGCCGGGTATGCGGCTAGCCAAATTCGGCCGGATCGTCAGTATTTCATCCCGTGCAATTCTGGGTAAAACCCAGCGTCTGGCCTATGCTGCGGGGAAGGCGGGACTTATCGGCATGACAAGGGTACTTTGCCTGGAGTTAGCTGCAGATGGCATCACGATAAACGCAGTTGCACCAGGTCCGGTAGCCACAGAACTGTTCGATAACGGGCATCCTAAAGGCAGTATCAAACGCCAGACAGTCATCGACAGCATCCCGGTGAAATGGGTGGGCGCACCCAAAGATGTGGCGCGTGCGGTGAGTTTTTTCCTGAGTCCGGACAGCGGCTACATTTCAGGCCAGACTTTGTTTGTGTGCGGCGGCAGCAGTGTCAGTGGGTCAGGCGGGAATTGATTATAACTAATTGTTTATATTAAGTTATTTTTAATTATCCGAGCTTGGGATGCTGGCGGGCGAAAAATGAGTGTGTGCCCACTTTTTAGGAATGCGAGCCGATTTTTCAGCCATGCTGAGGTGCTCAGAAACCCATTGACGTGAGCGCGGCTTTGTCCACGCCACTTCCTGCCCTTCGGCAATGGTTGTCCAAGAGCCGGTTTTGCTGACTGACCGACGGTGGTTCGGGCGCAGGTTCATGAGTCGGCCGGCAGGCTGGACATGCGCTGCCTGCTCAGGGTCGTTTTGGGAGCGCAGTCCGATGGCGCATTAGGCGTCTTGTCAGGCAGCTCACCAGGCAGCTCACCACCCAGCATTTTTCGTGCCCAGTTCATTGACACTACGGCAGAATCTGACGATAATTGTCGGTTTCGTTCGGAGGGGTTCCCGAGCGGTCAAAGGGGGCAGACTGTAAATCTGTTGGCTCAGCCTTCGAAGGTTCGAATCCTTCCCCCTCCACCAGTTTTTTGCAGCA
>JANNHN010000379.1:0-14719 GCA_031404395.1 Betaproteobacteria bacterium | reverse complement strand
GCCCGCGAAAACGCCCAAGGCAGTGATCGAGCGACTCAACCGCGAGATTGTCGCAGCAGTGCGCCATCCCGATACCGTGAAGCGCTTCACCGATCTCGCCGCCGAGCCGGTCGGCTCAACACCGGAAGCGCAAAAGGCGATGCTGATTCAGCAGATGAAGCAGTTCACGCCGGTGATCAGGGAGATGCGGCTCGATTAGCCGGGGGTGGACGTTCGGCACGGAACCCAGAAAAAATTCGACTCCAGCACTGACGACTTTGGATGACTCCCCAACAGGGCATTGGAATCCGTTGTGAAGACACCAATCCCGTCATTCCGGCGCGCCCCGAAGGAAGTCCCCTTGGGGGGCAAGCCGGTATCCCCTTCTCCCGCTTGCGGGAGAAGGTAGGATGGGGGTAATCAGCGTTGCGAAGAACCCTGGACCCCGGCTTTCGCCGGGGTGACGAAGCGTTTTTTTCGCGCGCGGGGAAAGTGACGGGGCAATTTTTCGCCGGGGTCAGCCGGCCGGAAACCCGAGTTTGCGCTGATCGATCCTGAACACGTCCGCCAGCCAGTCGATCATCAGTTCCTGCCCGAGCGTCGGGTTGTCATGCTGGCAATGCTCGGCGCCGGTCTCTTCGGCGCTGGTCAGCCGCAGGGTGACATCGACACCCTTGGACTTGGCGTACTCGTAAACGGTTTTCACGTTCTCGACGCCGAGTACGTCGTGACCGCCGTGCAGCACCAGATAGGGGCAGCGCATGTCGTCGAGCACACCCTTGAGCTTGAAGGGTTTGGCCAGTTGTACCGCTTCGGCCATGGTCTTCGCGCCAATCACCCACTTCATGTGTCCGGCGAGGGCGTGATTCTCGCCGCGGTCGGCGAAGCGCTGCTCGATGTCCCAGATCGCGCCGTGCGAAATGCAGGCGGCCAGGCGATGCTCGCGTGAACCCGCGCGCGCGGCGTAGTAGCCGCCCATGCTCGAACCGCTCACGGCAATCCGCGCAGGATCGATATCGGCACGCTGTTCCAGCCAGTCGATGCAGCGACCGACCGGCACCTCGTAGTCATGGCGCGATACGATCTTCTGGCGGCGCAGCGCGCCGCCCTGCCCCGGCCCGTCCACCAGCAGCACCGCAATGCCGCGCTGTACCGCGCCATGCCCGGTCATGAACCACAACTCGTCCTTGAATGAATCCAGGCCGCCGAATGAAATCAGCACCGGCTGGCGCGCACCGCCGTTGGGCGACCTGATGAAATAAGCCGGCAGGGTTTTGCCGTGCTCGTAGGGGATTTCCACCACTTCGCCGGGCGGATCGAGATGGCGCAGCCACTTCCGGCTGGCCGCTTCGCATCGCGTGAAAGTCGGCAGGCGGCGCGGGTCGTCCGGCGCCAGGCAGAATTCGGCGGAACGGAAATAGTCCGCCGCGCGCAGCCAGCAGTTCATCGCGGTGCGGATGTGGCCGGCGCGCTCCGCCTCGTCGCCGCGGCGGTCGTTGCGATCAGCCACGTGCATCCACTCGTTGTGCCAACTGTCGAGGTCGCCGGGAATCATGCGGCTGGCCGCCTGGAAGCACTCGCTCACCGCACCGCCGCCCTCCTGGGTTTCGCCGAGGCCGCGACGAAACTGGTAGGACATGAAAAAATGATCAGGCCAGTGATGCCAGCCGAACGGTTCGTACTGCGGTGCGGTGCCGGCTCCTGCGTTTGCGTTCATGCGCTTCCCCTCCCGGTTACTCGTTCAGAATCAGCAAAATACTTTTCGTAGATTCACGTAAAAGAATCAGGGCTCCGTCCCCCGTAGCGCAGTCCAGGCCAAGTACCTTCCTGACCGCGGTGATGGGTTTGGCGCGCCCGCTCGCTGCTCGTGACTTCTTGACCAGAGCAGCATCTTCAATGTCTTTGAGATAACGCACCACGGCTTCGCGCACTATACTGCTTTCGGACTTGCCGGCGACGACCGCGATGCGCGCGATGGCGGCTTCCAGTCCCCTGCCCAATTTCACGATCAGCATGGCGATTGAAAATTTCCGGCGCTCAGGTTTGGAACACCGGCAGTTGCAGCGCGGCAGCGGGAGAAAGGATGCGCAAGCGTGGCAGCGCCGGCACCTGCAGCAGATCCTTGTCGCCGGTCACCAGCCAGGGCGCCTCCGCCGCCAGCGCCGTATGGATGAACTTGTCGTCATCGGGGTCCCGGCAAAACTTTTGCTCTGCAATCGCCGGCGGGACTTCGATCCAGCGGGCCAGCGCATTCGTGTCCCGGAGCAACTGCTTGCGATCATCCATGCCCAGATAACGGTCGAATTTCGGCAGCCACAGCCGCGACTCAAGTTCGGCAAAAGTCTGCGCTGAAAAAACGGGCCGGCCATGCGCGATGACATGTCTCACCACTGCGGCCGGCGCGCCGGTTTTCATCAGGAACGCGCTGATCCAGACATTGGTGTCGATGACGACACCTTTGCCCGGCTCAGCTTTCATCGGCCAGCAGCGTATCCAGCGTCTTGGCGGTCAAGCCGGCGCGCGCAGCCTGTTCGGCGGTCCTGTTCATCGTCTGCCCCAGCCGGTCGGCATAAAAGGCGCGCATCGCTTCGTAGTCCTGCGCACTGACCATCACGCCGACCACACGGTCATGGCGCATCACGCGCACCGGTTCGCGCTGCGCCTCATCAATGAACTCGCCAAAGCGGGTCTTGGCTTCGTTGGCGGTATAGGTTTTCATGGCTGGCCTTTCTTGCCTTAAAGATTACCGCTCATTTTGATCGAATCGTTCGATTCGGTCAAATCAGGCGCCTCTGACACCATTTTCAGCCCTAGTCACGGATTGGGATTTAAACAAAAATATATTTAAAAACAATATGTTATAAAGAACCCCGCCGCAAGCAACGGGGTATTAACTGCGCCTTTCAAACCGCTGGCCTTTGGTCAGCTTACGCCCCAAGGGACGGGGAATTAAACCCGTAGTGATTCAAGCGCCGCAAAAAACCGGGGGCGCACCCCGGTTTTTATCGTCCAATGACTGCTACGGCAGCTACTTCTTCTTCGCCGCTTTTTTCCTTGCCAGCTTCACGGATTGCTTCGCTGCACTGTTGCGCACGGCCTTGCCGGCAACACGGGGCCCATCGACATTGCGCTGCTGGACATGGTTCGCGTCATTCCTTCTTCAGCGTTAAGCCACTGACATCAGCTTTACAAGCGACTGAAACGCTGCCGCGTCCAGTTCGTCGAGACGATTGAGCTGATCAAGCAGTGCCGCGCCGACTTTTCCGGGCAGCGCATGCTGGAGGCAGTCGTCCAGTTTCGCCTGATGGTCGCGCTCCTCCATTGGTACACCCCAGGAGCCCCGTGGTCCGCGGCAGACGGCCGTATGATTAGTGCCGTCCTCAAGCTCGACATGCACCTCCACATACATCGAGTGGAAGTCCCCGGGAATGGATTCATCTTGCTGTAACTCGAATTTTTTCAGCAGTTCGACCATGTCGGAGCGGAATCGACGCTCGTCGGCAAAAGTGTCAATTTTTACGGCACCATCAAGCAGGGCAGCCGCGGTCGTGTATTGAAGGCTGAATTTCCCGTCCAGGCCTGTGGCCGGTTGTGGACGGTCAACGTACTTCATGACCGGGGAAATCATGCGCACGTGCCGGATATCCCTGCGGTCACCAAGCGTGTGGTGCAGTTCCAGACCTGCAGTGATCCCGTAATGCGTGCCGTATTGCGAAGGAAAGAGCTTTATCGCAAGACCGGGATCAACAACGCGATGTGGTTTACCGTAATCAAGCAGGCGGTTTACGTCGAATTTGTCGGGATAAAACGTGCGAATAAACCCTTTCGGCGCCTCCAGAACATCCGGATTCGCAGTGAAGCCCCGTTTTGCGAGCAGTGCCGCGTCCAATCCCGACGCGGCAGCATTGCCGCAGTGCGTCGCCTTGGTCATTGAACCCACATTGGCGAGCAATGCGCCGGCACGCGATGCCGCCAAACCGATGGCGTGTTGCATCGCCAACGTATCGAGTTGGAGCAGATCGGCAGCGACGACGGCGCTGCCGATGACGCCCGCCACGCCCGGCGGATGGAATTTCAATTCCTCCGGCACATACTGGTCTCCCGCGTACTGCAGGCGTCCCTGTATCTCGAGGCCTTTCGCGATGGCGACTACGACCTGCATACCGGTCAGCCGGTGCAATTCGGCCAGAGCAAACGCAACGGGAACAGTCGGTGATACTGAGTGAGTTGGCGGACTCCACATCGGCTCGAAATCAAGCACATGCGTCGCAACCGAGTTCACATAGGCCGCCTGTACCAGCGATGCCTTTGTGCGCGTTCCCCAGATGGATGCCTGCGGCAACCCTCCTAGAGAGAGCATGTGCTCAGTAATGATTTTCACTGGCGGCTCCCTGCTGCCGGCCAGCGCGACTGCTATCCCGTCCTTGATGGCCTGTTTGATACGCTGTACGCATTCATCTTCCAGCGATTCATAATCAGTCGCATGGATGATCCGGCAGATATCCTGTGTCAGTCCCAAATAATTACCCCCCGATGGATGGCCGTATCTTCTGGCGCAATTGCCCTGATACTGCAGTTTTCCCGGATGACCGTCACGTAAGTCAGTGCGGCAATTTATCCCGGTTTAAGGCCCATTTGTTTCGCAAGCTGCTGCCACTTGACGGCATCGCTCCGGATGAGGCGCGCGAATGCTTCTGGCGTACTGGTCACCACATCGAAACCGATCGCCGTAAGGCGCTTGTGCACTTCGGGCGCATGCGCAGCCTTCACAGATTCGGCGTTCAGCCGATTAATGATTGTTTTTGGTGTCCGTGCCGGGGCAATGAGTCCGAACCAACCAACGGCTTCAAAGCCCGGGTAGCCAGACTCGGCGATCGTAGGTATGTCCGGCGCGATCGGCATGCGCTGCTGTCCCGTGACCGCGAGGAGTCTTAACTTACCGGCCCTTGCGTGACCCGCAACAGCTGCCATGCCGCCAAACATGATGCCAACGTGTCCGCCCACAAGATCGATAACAGCCTGACCGCTGCCTTTGTACGCGATGTGATTCAGCTTAATGCCGGCAGCCTGCTGGAGTAACTCAGCGCTCAAGTGGCCGATCGTTCCCACGCCTCCGGATGAGTAATTGAATTGGCCCGGCTTCGCTTTCGCCAATGCCACGAGCTCTTTGACGGAAGTCGCCGCTAGCGAAGGGTGTATTGCGAGTACATTTGCCGATGAGGTCAGTTGCGTGATTGCGGCAAAATCCCTTAAAGCATCATAGCCGACGTCGCGTGATATGGCAGGATTCGTGGCGAGTGTGGCGATGTAGGCAAGGCCGATGGTATAGCCATCGGGCATGGCGTGCGCGATGATTTGTGTGCCGACCGCACCGTTACCGCCGCTGCGATTGTCCAGCACAATTTGTTGCCCCAGCTTTTCAGCCATGTCGGGGCCAATCAGGCGCGCGATGGTATCCGAACTGCCGCCGGGCGCGAACGGCACGATCAGCCGAATGGGTCTCGTGGGATACGATTCAGCAGAGCCTTGATTGCCTTGCGCGAAGGCTGCGCCGGATGATGACAAGAGTGCGAGTGCGCACCAAGCCGCCGCCGGAAAACGGGGGCGTAGCTGCATAAGAATTTCTCCTCCAATGACTACAGCATAATAAATACGAAGGTGGCGCAACCATCTTGACGCCTCGCTGCAGCTACTTCTTCTTCACGGCCTTCTTCACCGGCCTGGCCGCTTTCCTGGCTGCACTCTTCTTCACCGCAGGTTTGACCTTCCGCTGCGAAACAGACCCCCGCGCCTCCCGCGCCGCACTCCGTCCCGCAATCCGCCCGAACACCGCGCCCGACATCAGCCCGGTGCCCAGCGCGTAGTTGTAGTGGAACAGCCCGCCGACCATCTCGCCGCAGGTGTAGAGACCGGGGATGGGTTTCCAGCCGGTGGAGATCACCTGCGCTTCCTTGTTGATCTTGAGGCCGCCGAAAGTAAAGGTGATGCCGCCGGTGACCGCCCACGACACATAGGGCGGCGTGTCGATTTTCTGCGCCCAGTTGGTTTTCGGCGGGGTGATGCCTTCGGTGTGCAGGCCGTCGAGCACCGCGGCATTAAACGGGCCACCGTGGCCGCAGGCAGCGTTGTATTCCTTCAGGGTCTGCATCGCCTGCACCTGATCCAATTTCAATTGCTTGACCAAACCTTCCAGCGTATCGGAGCGGAACGGCTCGCTGCTCGAATACCGCGGCTCCAGCAAGTGCATCGTCTTGGCGTCGAATATCTGGTAGACCATGCCCTTCGGCTGCTTCAGGATCAGGCCGCCGTATTTGGCGTAAGTGAACGACTGGAAATCCTCCGCCTCATCGATCCAGCGCTTGCCTTCGACGTTGATCATCACGCCGTACGGATACGACAGGCGGTTGGTCTTGTCGGTGAGGTCACGCCGGCCGTAATCGGGCGCATCGGTGACAATCGGCGTGGCGTGGCAACCGCCCCAGTGGCCCCAGGGCATCGCGCCGGCTTCGATCGCCATGCGCAGACCGTCGCCGTAGTTGAAGTTGGAGCCGCGCACCTTGGCGTGGCCCCACTCCTGGCCGAGGAAGTGCGTGCGCCATGCGGGATTGGTTTCGAAACCGCCGCTGCCCAAGATGACTGCTTTGGCCTTGAGGGTCTGCAGGCCTTTTTCGCCGCGCACCTTGACGCCGCGCACCGCCCCCTGCCCGTCCATTGCCAAATCGAGTACATGCGCTTCATAACGAATCTCGATACCCATGTCTTCGCAGGTCTTGAACCACCGCTTCGACAACCCCACACCTTCATGTACGGTGCGGATGATGGCGCCCCGCGGCCATTTGATTTTGTCGCCGACCTTGATGCCCATCACTGATTTGGCGAGTTCAAAGTGGTGTTTGCCCACATCCTGCATCCAGCAGGTGGCGTCGTAGGATTCGTCAATCATCAGCTTCGACAGCTCGGGGTCCGATTTACCTTCGGTGACGCGCATCAGGTCTTCGGTGAAGGCGGCGTGCGGATAGACCGGCACACCGCTGCGGAAACCCGGGAATTCCTCTTCAGCGTCAGGCACGAATCGGTCGAGTTGGTCGACATGGTCGAACGCGAAGCGGAAAATCGCGCCACTGAAATGGGTGTTGCCGCCGCGCTGCCCCTTGGGCGCTTTTTCCAGCAGCAGTACTTTTTTCGCGCCGTTTTCACGCGCCGAAACGGCTGCAGCGCATGCGGCATTGCCGCCGCCGACGACTATGATGTCATAATCCATTCATTGGACTCCTGGTGGCTAGCTGTGGATGTTGGACGGGTAAAACACCGGACGCCTGATGCATTTCTACCACCTGCTTTTGACATTTTTTCCCCGGCACTTCAGCCGCAATTCCAGTATGCGGCGGGCGCCGAAACAGTGTCAAGGCAGGTCGTGCAGTTTTGATATGTGGACTAACTGGTGCACGGCAGCGTTACACCCCACCGTGCTGGGGTAAACTGCCCGCAGTACACTGGAGGAAATCCCATGACTGATGAACGTCGCGCAGCAGTTGCACGTACTGTTGCGCCTACTCCCGCTCCTACCCTGGAACTCGCGGCCTGGATCAGCGGCCTGAAGTACGAAGACATTCCTGCGCGCACGCGCGAAGTCGTGCGCATCGCCATCCTCGACACGCTGGGCTGCGGCATCTATGGCTACGGCACACCGTGGGCCGGCATGATGCTGCAATGGGCGCGCGCCGGCAGCAGTGGTAAAGGCGACGCCACGGTATGGGGCGAAAAAAGTCCGTCGCTGCGCGCCGCCGATGCGGCGATGGTCAATGGTTCCGCCGCCCACGCTTTCGAACTTGACGATTATCACAACACCAAGCTGCACGCCGGCGCAATCGCGGTGCCCGCGGCGCTGGCGATGGGTGAAAAGCTGGGCTCTGACGGCCGCGCACTCGTCACCGCCATCGCCGCCGGTTACGAAACCATGATCCGCTCCAGCCTCGCCTCAAACCCGTCGGCCACACGGCTGCGCGGCTGGCACATCACCGGCATCTACGGCCCCTTTGCCGCCGCCGCGGCCTGCGCGTCACTGATGAAACTCGATCCTGAACAAACCGCGTGGGCACTGGGCCTCGCCGGCACGCAGGGCGCCGGCACCTGGGCCTTCAACGCTGACGGCACCATGAGCAAGCGGCTCCATGCCGGCAAGGCCGCACATTCCGGCGTGCTCGCCGCCGAACTCGCCGCGATGGGCTACACCGGGCCGACGCAGATTTACGAATTCGAGGACGGCGGTGTGCTGAAAGCACATTCCGACCACAGCGACGTCACGTTGCTCACCCGCGACCTCGGCCGCGTCTGGCATACCGACAAGAATTCAATCAAGCCCTACTCCTGCTGCGGCAGCGCGCATGCCTACATCGATGCCGCGCTGGCGGTGCGCCGCAAGATTGGTGGGCCGTGGAACAGCAAACAACGCGTCAAGGTCGGCCTGTCGAAAGTGGTCGATGTGCAATGCGGCTTTGACTATGCGCCGGGCAGTTCGCTGAACGCGCAGATGAGCGTGCGTTACGTGATCGCCGCGGCACTGGTCGACGGCCAGGTGTTACCGCCGCAGTTCACCGACGAACGCATGAATGATCCCGCGCTGGTCAAACTCGCAGCACAACTCGAATGTGAACACGACCCGAAACTCGATGCGCTGTATCCGGCGCATTTCGCTGGCTGGGTCGCCGCCGAGAAAGACGGCCAGTGGGTGCGCGAGGACATCCTCAATCCCACTGGCTCCGTCGACAACCCGGTCGATGCCAAAGGGGTCACCGAGAAAATCCGTGGCATCCTGCCGTCTGCACCGGTGGATGCCATCGCCAAGATTGCGCTGAATATCGAAAACCACTCGGCTCGTGAACTGCTGGCGGTAGCGGCACAGCACACCACCTGATCACTCCGAAAAACTGTAAGCACCATGACAAAAAAAATCGCCGTACTGGGCGCGGGCGCGATCGGCAGCAGCATCGGTGCCGACCTGACACAGGCCAACTTCGATGTGACACTGATCGACCAGTGGCCGGCCCACGTGAGAGCCATGAAAACCAACGGCCTGCAGGTGCAGTTCAAGGACTCGCAGTTCCAGGTGCCGGTGAAAGCACTGCAACTGTGCAACATGGCCTCGGCGAACTTCCAATTCGACATCGTGTTCCTCGCCGCCAAATCCAACGACACGCGCTGGCTGGCCGAATTCATCAAGCCGTACCTGAAACCCGATGGCGTGGTGGTCGGCACGCAGAACGGCATGAACGACGATGCCATCGCCTCCATCGTCGGCCGCGAGCGCGTCATCGGCTGCGTGGTCGAGCTGCAGGCAGAACTTTTTACGCCGGGCCAGATCCAGCGCAACACCACCCGTAAGGGTTCGTGGTTCAGCGTCGGCGAACTCGACGGCAGCTACACGCCGCGGGTCAGGGAAATCGCAGCGATCATGGCCAAGGTCGGTCGCTGCGACGTGACCAGCAATATCTACGGCGCAAAATGGACCAAGCTGATCGCCAACACCATGACCATGGGCCCGTTCAGCCTGCTCGGACTGCGCAATTTCGAAGCGGCGGCGCTGCCCGGCATGTACGACATTTCGGTAAAACTCGGACGCGAATCAATGGCGGTCGGCGCCGCGCTCGGCTACCGCATGGAACCGCTATTCGGCCTGCGCGCCGATGAATTCGCCGGTTCCAGCGATGAAAATCTGATCACCACCATGAAAACACTGCTGTCCCATGTCGGTGGCGGCCGCACCGCGCCGATCCATGACCACCTGAAAGGCCGCGCCAGCGAAATCGAATACATCAGCGGCCTGGTGGCACGCAAGGGCCGCGAACTGGGCATCGCGTCGCCCGCCAACGAAGTGGTCACCGCCATCGACCGCCGGATTAATCGCGGTGAAATCACCATGGATGCCGCCAATTATTCATTGCTGCAGGCCGGTGTGGGTGCCGCGACGGTCTAGTGGTAAGGTGTTTTCCGGAAGAGAAAAAACAATATGCATGAAATGATCATCCGCGCCCTGTTGTGCGCGGGCTGTGCGACAGCTTTTACCACGGCTGCCGCAGCAACGTTTCCCGAACGCCCGGTGCGCATGCTAGCGGCTTCCGCCGCCGGCGGCGGCACTGACATCATCGCGCGGCTGCTGGCGCAGCAATTAACTGTGGTCTGGGGCCAGCAGGTCATTGTCGATAACCGTCCCGGCGGCGGTGGCGTGATCGCCACCGACATCAGCGCCAAGGCGGTGCCCGACGGTTACACGCTGCTGCTGCAAAGCGTGGGCATATCCTACGCACCGGCGCTGTACAAAAACCTGCCCTTCGACGTCAAGCGTGACATCACCGCGGTGACCATCGTCGGCAGCCAGCCGTTTGTACTGGCCGTGCATCCCTCAGTGGTGGCGAAATCGGTTGCCGAACTGGTGCAACTCGCCAAAGCCAAACCGGGCGAGCTGCGTTATGCCTCAGGCGGCGTCAGTGGCGCGTCACATCTCGGCTCCGAACTGTTGCGCGTGACCGCCGCCATCGACGTGGTGCATGTGCCGTATAAAGGCACCGGCCCGGGCACCACCGCGCTGCTCAGTGGTGAGGTGCACATGGCGATTTCCGGCATCAGCACCATGCTGCCGCACGCCAAAAGCGGCAAGGTGCGTGCGCTGGCGGTCACCGGCGCCAAACGCAGCCCCGCGGCGCCGGACCTGCCGACGGTCGCCGAGAACGGTCTGCCCGGTTATGCCTTCGATGTCTGGTATGGTGTGTTTGCGTCATCGAAAACGCCACGCGCGACGCTTAATAAAATCAATGCCGATGCCAATACTGCGCTGCGCGACGCCGAAACTATAAAACGTTTTGCCGGCGCCGGCGTCGATTTGATCGGTGGCAGCGTCGATGAATCGAACAAATACCTGCAAACGGAAATGACCAAGTGGGCCAGGGTCATTCGTGAAGCGGGTATCAAAGCGGATTGAGGGTTTTGATGTGTCCACTAGAGGGGAAAGCAATGAACATGCTTAAGCATCTGTCTGCCGTACTGACTGCAGCCGCTGTCTGCGCACTGCCCACTGCGGCGAACGCACAGGCGGACAAATACCCGACACGACCAATCCGCATGCTGGTGCCGTTCGCACCCGGCGGTGGTACTGACATCACGGCGCGGCTGATCGCCCAAAGCATGGCCGCCACGCTTGGCCAGCAGGTCATCGTCGATAACCGCGCCGGCGGCGGCGGCACGATCGGCGCCGAGACCGCCGTGCGCGCAGCACCCGACGGTTACACGGTGATCATGGTCTCCGGCAGTTATGGCACCAACGCGGCGCTCTACAAGCTGCCCTATGATCCGGTGAAAGACATCCAGGCGCTGGTGATGATCGGCGAGAGCGGTTTCGTACTGGCGCTGCATGCGTCGGTGCCGGTGAAAACCGTGCCTGAGCTGATCGCCTATGCCAAGGCCAATCCGGGCAAGCTCAATTACGCTTCGACCGGCACCGGGGGCATCACCCACCTGACCACGGAACTCTTCGACCTGATGGCCGGCACGAAAATGACGCACATCCCGTACAAGGGCACGGGTCCGGCATTGAGCGACCTGCTCGGCGGACAGGTGCAGGTGCTGTTCGGCTCGTTTCCGGCGACCATCCCGCATGTCAAAGCCGGCAAACTGCGCGGCGTCGGCGTCACCACCGCCAAACGCGCCGGCCCCCTGCCCGACGTGCCGGCCATCGGTGAAACGGTGAAGGATTTCGAAGCGGTGTTGTGGTACGGCCTGTGGGCCCCGAAAGGGCTGCCGAAGCCGATCGTCACGCGCTGGAACCAGGAAGTGGCACGCGCGCTGCGGACCGATGAAATGAAAAAGCGCCTCGCCGCAGACGGCGTCGAGCCCGCGGGCGGCCCGCCGGAGCAGTTCCTGAACGCAATCGCCCGCGACGTCGAGAAGTGGAAAAAAGTAGTCAAGGCCGCGAATATCAAAGTCACGAGCTGATGTGGTAAAAACAGTGGTACGGACAGCACTGGGTCCGCACCGCCGATGTTTTTTGAAATATAAATAAAAACAATGGTTTAGTATTTTTTTCCGGCGCAGATGTGCCGGCGCTTTTTAACCTGGCCTTAGAGCCGAATTACTGGACATTGCAGCAATCATGAAATTCCGCAGAGTCGTCACCGGCGTCAACAAAGAAGGCAAAGCCTGCATCAAGTTTGACAGCGTCATTGAGCCCATACCGATGCGTCCGGGCTTCGGCAACATCCCGATGTGGGCCACCAAAAAATTGCCCGCCGAAATGACCGAAGAAGATCCGAACACCTGGGATCTGGGCACCAGCCTCGCCGGGGGCAGCGTATTCCGCCTCGCCAAATACGACCCGGGTGTGGCCAAACGCTGGCACGTGACCGACTCCGTGGATTATGCGATCTGCCTGTCGGGTGAACTGTGGATGCAACTGGACAACGGCGAGGAAGTCCACCTCACGCCGGGTACCGTGATCATCCAGCGCGCGACCAACCATAACTGGGAAAACCGCGGCACGGAACCCTGCATCATGGCGTATGTGCTGCTCGCCACCGAAGGTGCGAAGACGACGGGCTGGTGAGGCAACACGGCTGGCTCCGCCTTCGGCACAGACACTGAAAGCGGAACCAGCATTCCCCGGTAGACTGCGCGACACAGACTTACCCAGGAAAACCCATGTCTTATATCGATGAATCACTGTCCGCCGGCGAAGAAGTTTCGACACTCTTCAAACTGCACTGGGTGGCGCGCATCCCGCTCGCACTATGGCTGTTGCTGGGCATCCCCACCTTTGGCATCACCCTGGTGATTGCGCTGTATGAATACTTGCGCGTCCGCCACATCGAACAGGGTGTCACCAACAAACGCGTGATTTTCAAGACCGGCATCATCAGCCGCAAATCCGAAGAAATGAAACTGGCTTCGATCGAAACCGTCGAGATCGACCAGGGCGTCATTGGCCGCGTCCTCGGTTACGGCAGCGTCAAGGTCACCGGCCGCGGCACCAGCGACGTGCTGTTCCGCCTGGTCGATGACCCGATGGCCGTCAAGCGGCAAATCGAAAGCATCAGCCATCCGGCCACGTAAGCAGCAATACCCAAAAGGAGGAACACCATGAATGACGATATCGGCAAACTGCTGCTGCGCCTGACACTGGGCATCTTGATGCTGCTGCACGGAATTTCCAAGATGCGCTACGGCGTGAGCGGCATCGAAGGCATGGTACAAAGCCACGGCTTGCCGGGATTTCTCGCCTATGGCGTGTTCATCGGCGAAGTCCTCGCCCCGCTGCTGGTGATTTCCGGATTTTATGCGCGCATCGGCAGCCTGATCATGGTCTTCAACATGGTGGTGGCCATCGCGCTGGCCCACAGCTCGCAACTGTTCGGCCTCGGCAAATCCGGCGGCTGGGAACTGGAACTGCAGGGCTTTTTCCTGTTCACGGCGATCGTGGTGGCGCTGATCGGCCCGGGAAAGTTCGGCATCAACCGGCGCTAGTCATGCACCAGGATGCCCCGTCATGCCGGCGCAAGCCGGCATCCAGTAAAGCGTTGGTTCACTTGATGTGCGCACTTCCGGACCCCTGCCCCGGATTCAAGCATTCCGGGGCAGGCTTTTTTACGCCGGGTGACGAAGCCATTTTCAGCAAACTGCTGTCAAGCCATTATTTCTGCCCCGCACGCGCGAGCAGGCCTGCGCCGGACGCAATCGCCTCTCTCAGCACCTCGGCATGATCGAGCGCGGTAAACCGCCCCGCGCGCTGCAGGATGCGGCCATCGACGATCACCGTATCCACGTTGCGCGGCTGCGCGAACGAAACCAGCGACTCGTAAGGATCGCCGAACGGCGCCATGTTGATGTCACCCGTGCGCACCAGAATCATGTCGGCGCGCTTGCCGGGCGTCAGTGAACCGGTGCGGTTTGCGATGCCCAGATCAACCGCGCCATCGAGCGTGGCGAGCTGCACCAGCCGCTGCGCCGTCAAGGGCACGCGGGTGCCGACGCGATGCTTGTGCAGGCTATAGAGAAAACGCATGCCCTGGAAAAAATCAACGTTGTAAGTGCCGGTGTGATCGATCGACATGCTGACCTTGACGCCGGCTTCCAGCAGTTCCGCCAACTGGATGACGCCGGCGCTCGCCGGACGCTGTGATTCACCCACCGGCGACGTGCTGTAGCTCACGCCGCGCTCTTTCAGGATCTGGCGATCCTCGGCAGTAGTCAGCAGCGGATGCACGAGCTGCACATCCGGTCCCAGCAGACCCGCGCTCTCCAGGAACTTGATCGGGCTCGGTCCCGACGTATGCATGGTGATGGGCAGCCCAAGTGCGCGCGCGCCGCCCCAGTCCCTGCGCGCAATTTCCACCGGAATATTGCCGCGCAGAAGATTCGTGGAATCGCCGACATTGCGCGAGCAAATGCCCAGCGTCAGCATGCCGTCATTGGGCATCCATTGCTGTTTGATTCTGGCCAGACCCTGAAGATCCATCGGCTGGTCGTTGGGCATACCCTGCGCCGGACCGTAGGCGAAACGGCCGCGCAGCCCCGTGTCGCGCATGGCACGCAGTTCCGCATCGGCGTGATCGGGCGTGATGATGTTGTGCGCCCAGTTGTGAACCGTGGTCGCGCCGGCGCTCAACGCCTCGGCAAGCCCCAGCCGCACACTGCGATAACTGTCCTGCGGCGTAAACAAACGGCCCAGGCTGTTGCTGACGGGGAAATAGCCCCG
>JANNHN010000378.1:0-1668 GCA_031404395.1 Betaproteobacteria bacterium | reverse complement strand
ATTGGTATCCGGCTTGCGGGCAAACCAGCTCGCGGCGTTGGCGGGCGCTGCGGCGCAACCGGCGTCGCTTTGCGTCGCCAGCGCGACGGCCAGCGCATCGTCAGTCCAGACCGCCGAGAAGTGACGGCCCGGCACTGCAGGTTTGCGGCCACCGCCCCACAACAGCAGGCTGTTGACGACGGGCAGGCCGCGCGTTTCCCGATCCAGATTGACCGGATGTTCGTGCAGCACCATCTGCGCTTCAGTCAGTACCCGATGCCAGTGACTGGCATGCGCTCCGCTGCCGGCCATGCGCGGCAGCGGCCGGCCCGCAGCTGCGCTCAGCGTCGGCGCGGCGACGGCAGCGGAATCCTGTTGCCGGATATACCAGCGGGTGGGATGGGCGGCAGTGATCGCGATGCCGTCCGCGCTGAAATGCGTATTCAGTGCTGCAACCAGTGCGGCGGCTTCGACATCGTTCAAGGTCAGCGCTGGTGCCGCCAGCACTCTGGTGCTGTTGCGCTGCATTTGCAGATGCAGCGGATCCGCGCGCAACCACCAGTCGCTACCGGTGGCCAGACCATCAACGGCAGCAGTCAGCGCAGCAACGGGCCAGTCTTCACGCTGTTCAACTTCAAACGCCTGGCACAGCCAGGGTTCTGCGTCGATGGCTGGAAAACGTTGCACATCGCCGCGGCCGAGCAGACGCTGCAGCGCAGGCGCCGCAGGACCGCCACCCGCGAGATAGCGCTCGTCGGGCGGCAGCAGATCGGGGATAAACAGGGTGAGATGCAAGGCGGTTCGCGACGGTGAAACGGGTCCGTTTCGATGTGAGCAGTCTAGCATGCGCTCCCCGGCGTCGATGGCAGGCGCTGAGGGCTTGTGGCACACTGCGCCATTGTTTTTTTGCGGATTCCCGTGAATTCATTTCCACTGTTCGTCGGCCTGCGCTACACCCGCGCGCGGCAGCGCACGCGCTTCATTTCCGTGATTTCATTGATCTCGGTGATCGGCATTGCGCTGGGCATGACGGTGTTGATTACCGTGTTGTCGGTATTCAACGGTTTCCAGCGCGAAGTGCGCACGCGGATGCTGAGCGCCGTTGCGCATGTGCAAATCTCCGGACTTGGTGACACGCTGCGCGACTGGCGCGAGGTCGCTGCCATCGCTGCCAGACATCCGCATGTGATCGCTGCCGCACCGTACGTATCGGCGCAGGGTCTGCTGACCAGCGGCGGCAATGTGCGCGGCGCTATCCTGCGCGGCATCGATCCGGCGCTGGAAGACAAAGTCAGCGAAATCGGCGTGCACATGCGTGCGGGCACGTTGCAGGATCTGCGTTCGGGCGAATACAACGTGGCGCTGGGTGCGCCGCTGGCGCGCGCACTGGGCGTCCGCATCGGCGACAGGGTGGTGCTGGTTGCGCCACAGGGACAGGTGACGCCGGCGGGCATCCTGCCGCGGCTGCGCCAGTTCACCGTGACCGGCATTTTCGAGATTGGTCATTACGAGATCGATTCCGGGCTGGCCGTGGTGCATATCGGCGACGCGCAGCGGCTCTACCGCATGGAGGATCAGGTTTCCGGCGTCCGGCTGCGGCTGGACGACCTGTTCCTCGCACGCAACGTGGTTCGCGATCTGGTGGCGCAACTGCCGCCGGAAGTGTCGGTCAGCGACTGGTCGCGCTTC
>JANNHN010000377.1:0-3372 GCA_031404395.1 Betaproteobacteria bacterium | reverse complement strand
GTCGGCGACAACGGCTCCGGCATGCATGTGCATCAGTCGCTGTGGAAGGGCGGCCAGAACCTGTTCAGCGGCAACGGTTATGCCGGGCTGTCTGAACTCGCACTGTTCTACATCGGCGGCATCATCAAGCATGCCCGTGCGCTGAACGCGATCACCAATCCGGGCACCAATTCCTACAAGCGGCTGGTGCCGGGTTTTGAAGCGCCGATCAACCTCGCCTATTCCGCGAAGAACCGCTCGGCATCAATCCGCATTCCGCATGTGGCCAATCCGAAAGCGCGTCGCATCGAAGTGCGCTTCCCGGATCCGACGGCGAATCCGTACCTGGCATTTACCGCGATGATGATGGCGGGTCTCGACGGCATCCAGAACAAGATTCACCCTGGCGATCCCATCGACAAGAATTTGTACGATCTGCCGCCGGAAGAAGCGAAAAAAGTGCCGAATGTGTGTTCCTCGCTCGACCAGGCGCTGGAGATTCTCGACAAGGATCGCGAGTTCCTGACCCGCGGCGGCGTGTTTTCCAACGACATGATCGACGCCTATATCGCGTTGAAAATGGAAGAAGTCACGGCATTCCGCATGACCACGCATCCGCTGGAGTTCCAGCTGTATTACAGCCTCTGATCGTGTGCGCTTCGGCAAAAGGGCGGGCGCGTGCCCGCCTTTTTGTTTTGCGGCGCTTCGGCACCAAACCGGTGCAATTGCGAATTTATCTTTACTGACATAGACTTAGCCCCTGCCGCCCATGCTGCAAGTCAACCACACGGATGCTGGCCCCGTTGGCGGAACTGTCCGATCTGTTGCGCGACTAACCGGGACTACCCATGCGTTACTGGATGCTGCCACTGTTATTGCTTGGATCTGCCGGCCTGGCGCGGGCGGAAATCTGGGAGTGCATGGACAGCAGCGGCAACAAGCGGTTTACCAACGTCAAGGCGGAGTCATCCGGCTGCAAGCTGATGAGCCTGCCACCGGTGCCGAGCGTGCCGCCGCCGAAGCCACAGGCCAAGGGCAGCGATGCGAAAGCGTCTGCGCAAGGCGGCAATTTCCCCAAAGTCGATGCGCCCGTGCAGCAGCAGCGCGACAACGAGCGGCGGAGAATTCTCGAACAGGAAATGGCCAACGAGCAGAAGCTGCTCGACCAGGCGAAAAAGGATCTGGCAGAACAGGAAGACCAGCGCCTCGGCAGCGAACGCAACTATCAGCGCGTGCTCGATCGGCTGGAGCCGTTCAAGAAGAAGGTTGCGTTGCACGAAAGCAATATCGTGAACCTGCGCAAGGAACTGTCCTCGCTCCGCTGATTCCGGCTGCGCGCATCGAATCGCTGCGCATTGAGCCACCGCGCATTGAATCGCTGCGCATCAAACGGCCGGCATTCCGCCGGCATTTCTCCACCGTAGTTACCCGTCGCGTGGTGCATATCCCGCGCTGGCGTGGTTTTTGCTCGCCGTAAGGACTCAACCAATGACTCCTGCGGTGTTTAGCGGGCTGGATATGCTCGCGACCGCCGTTATTGTGTTGAATGACAAACAAGCGGTGCTATACATGAATCCGGCAGCAGAAAACCTGTTTGAAGCGTCAAATACCAGCGCAACCGGGCTGCTGCTGGCACAGTTGTTCGGCAAAAACCCGGTATTGGAGGCGGCGATCAACTACGTACGCGCCAATACCTGCGCCTATACCGAACACGAACTGGAAATCATGGCGAATGGCCGGCTACGCCTGCATCTCGCCTGCACGGTGACTCCCGTCGAGACCAGCGCGGCACAGTCCGTTCTCACACTGCTCGAATTCCGCCAGATCGACCGGCAGTTGCGTGTAGAGCGCGAAGCGCGGCTGCTCGAACAGGGTCAGGCGCATCGTGATCTGATCCGCAACCTTGCGCATGAAATCAAGAATCCGCTGGGCGGTATCCGCGGCGCCGCGCAACTGCTCGACCGCGAGCTGGAGCGGCCGGCGCTGCACGAATACACGCAGGTCATCATCAAGGAGTCCGACCGGCTGCAGGCATTGATGGACCGCCTGCTGACACCGCACCGGTTGCCGTTGCCGGGCCCGGTCAACGTTCATGAGGTGCTCGAGCGTGTGCGCAGCGTGATACTCGCGGAATTTCCAGGGGTTGTCGTGCGTCGTGATTACGACATCAGCATACCGATGCTGACCGGCGACCGCGAACAGTTGATCCAGGCACTGCTCAACATCGTACGTAACGCTGCCCAGGCCATCCAGTCAGCGGATTCCGGTGCGGAGCGCGGCGAGATCCGTTTCCGCACACGCATTGCGCGGCAAGTCACGCTGGCGCGCCGCCGTTATCGCCATGCTGTGGAAGTGGAGATCATCGATAACGGCCCGGGCATACCGGAAGACATGCATGAGCGGGTGTTTCAGCCGCTGGTTTCGGGCCGTGAAGGCGGCAGTGGCCTTGGTCTGACCATCGCGCACAATTTCATCACCCAATACCATGGCGCTGTGACCTTCGACAGCAGGCCCGGGCATACACGCTTTCTGCTGTTATTGCCGGTCGAGGACGGCCTTGACCACGAACCGAAAGCCGGACGCCAGTGAAACAGGATCCCGTGCGCCCGTTCCCCATTCTTGATTGCGAAAACCCATGAAACCTGTCTGGATCATTGACGACGATCGTTCGATACGCTGGGTGTTTGAAAAAGCCCTGACCCGTGAAAACATTGCGTTCAAGGCCTTCGCCTCGGCACGCGAAGCGATGGCAGCGCTGGAGGGTGAAGCGCCGCAGGTGATCGTCAGCGACATCCGTATGCCCGGCGAATCCGGTCTGGAATTGCTGCAACTGGCCAAGGCGCGCCATCCGTCGTTGCCGGTCATCATCATGACTGCTTACTCGGATCTGGAAAGCGCAGTCACTGCATTTCAGGGCGGTGCGTACGAATATCTGCCCAAACCCTTCGATGTCGATCATGCCGTCGAATTGATCCGGCGGGCGATGGACGAAAGCGTGCGCCAGGACATCACCGGAGAAGTCATCGAGTCCGTGCCGGAAATTCTCGGTCAGGCGCCGGCCATGCAGGAGGTATTCCGTGCGATCGGCCGTCTCGCGCAGTCGCATGCGACCGTGATGATCACCGGCGAGTCCGGTACCGGCAAGGAACTGGTGGCGAGCGCATTGCACCGCCACAGTCCGCGCGCCGGCCGGTCGTTCATTGCCATCAATACTGCGGCTATTCCGAAAGATCTGCTTGAATCCGAACTGTTCGGTCACGAGCGGGGCGCGTTCACCGGCGCGCAGAACATGCGCCGCGGGCGCTTCGAACAGGCTGAAGGCGGCACCCTGTTTCTGGATGAAATCGGCGACATGCCGCAGGAACTGCAGACGCGGCTGCTGCGCGTGCTGTC
>JANNHN010000376.1:0-1576 GCA_031404395.1 Betaproteobacteria bacterium | reverse complement strand
GCCAGCCGCTCCGAAATCAAATCGTGATGCGGCGAGAAATGATCCCAGGGCAGCGTTTCCCAGTCGGGCAGCAGATACACGCGCAACTGCGGTGCGAAGAACGGGATTTCCTGCAACAGGCGCTGCGCCTGCCAGGCGGTCTCGGTCAGCACCAGCAGCGGACGTGCGCGGGCCGCCAGCGCGGCGAGCGCCGGGGCATCACTCGAACCCTGCAGCAGTGCAGTGCTTGCGCGCTGCCCCGGTGCGGGCAGTTGCAGGGGCAACAACATCAGAGGCGGTCTTGCGAAAGGGCGCTATTATAAGCGCGGCTCACTACAATCCTGCAAAATTAATAATGATCATGCGTTGGTTGACGTTTGCATTTTTTGCGGTGGCGCTGGTCGTTCCGGTCGCAGCGCAGAATGTGCAATCCGAAAAACATGCTTTTCGCGTGGTCACGCTGACGCGCGGCCTGCAAAACCCGTGGTCCATCGCGTTTCTGCCCGACGGCCGCATGCTGGTGACCGAGCGCGCCGGGCGGTTGCGCATCGTCGGCAAGGATTTCAGGTTGGATCCCAAACCCGTCGAGGGTTTGCCGGAAATCGTCGCCACCGGGCAGGGCGGATTATTCGACGTCGTGCTGCATCCGCAATATGCGCAGAACGGCTGGATCTATTTTTCATACAACGCGCCGGACAAGAGCGCAGGAAACGGCGGCTGGGGCACGGCGCTGGCGCGGGGAAAACTGGATGGCATGCGCCTGACGCAGGTGCAGGTGCTGTTCAGCATGGAACCCAAAACCCGCGCCGGCCAGCATTTCGGCGGACGCATCGTGTTCGACCGGAAAAACTTCCTCTACCTGACGCTGGGTGATCGCGGTGACATGCCGCGCGCGCAGAAACTCGACGACCACGCCGGCTCGGTGATCCGGCTGCACGACGACGGCCGCGTGCCCGCTGACAATCCCTTTACCAAACGTGCCGGCGCCAAGCCGGAAAAATTCACGCTGGGCAACCGCAACATGCAGGGTGCGGCGCTGCATCCGCAGACCGGCGAGCTGTGGACGCATGAGCACGGCCCGCAGGGCGGCGATGAGATCAACGTGATGCGCGCCGGGCGCAATTACGGCTGGCCGGTGATCAGCTACGGCGTCAACTACGGCATCGGTACCCGGATCGGCGAGGGTAATACCAAACCCGGCATGGAACAGCCGCTGCATGTCTGGGTGCCGTCGATTGCACCGTCGGGCATGGCGTTTTACACCGGCGACAAATTTCCCGGCTGGAAAAACAATCTGCTGATCGGCGCGCTCAAGGATGAAATGCTGGTGCGGCTGGAGCTCGACGGTGAAAAGATCGTGCGTGAGGAGCGGTTGATCAAGGGCGCGATCGGGCGCATCCGCGACGTGTGGGTAGGGCCGGACGGGTTGGTTTATCTGCTGACGGATGAGCGGGACGGGGTGATGGCGCGGTTGGAGGTGGTGAAGTAAGGTGTATTGCAGCGAAAAATAACAAATAAAATCAATTATTTGAATTAACACCGCCCTTCTAGCCGGCTTCTGCATGCACTGCGCGCGAAGTGCTGAGGCATCCTTATC
>JANNHN010000375.1:0-4797 GCA_031404395.1 Betaproteobacteria bacterium | reverse complement strand
CCGGATTGCGTAATGATGCCGATGCCGCGTCCCGCCGGCAGTGTGCACGCCGCCAGCACTTCGACGATATCGAGCATGTGTTCTTCGTTGCGTGCGCGCACAATGCCGAGCCCGCGCATCACGCCGTCGAACACCGCATCGGCACCGGCCAGCGCACCGGTATGCGATGCCGCCGCTTTTGCGCCCGCGGCGGTGCGCCCGACCTTGGTCAGCGTCAGCGGTTTGCCCTGCGCCAGCGCCTGTTCCGCCAGCGCTTTCAAACCCGTGCCGTCGCGCACCCCTTCGAGATAACCGGCGCCGACGCGGATGCGCTCATCGTCGAGCACCGCGCGCATCACCTGCACGAAATCGACATCGCATTCATTGCCGGTATTGACGAAATAGCCCAGCCCCAGTGCGCGGCGCCGCGCCAGCGCAGCAATCGCCGTGCCGAAGGCGCCGGACTGGGTAACAAAAGCCACCGGCCCCGGCGGCGTCGGTCCCTCGGCAAACTGGCCGAAGGTGGCGATCACGTGGTCAAAGGCGTTGATCAGGCCGAGGCAGTTCGGTCCGCACAGTCGCAACCCTGCAGCGCGTGCGGTGGCGGTGATTTCCAGCTCCAACGCCCGCCCTGCCTCGCCCATCTCGGCAAATCCCGAACTGAATATGACCGCGGCACATCCGCCGCGCTGCGCCAGCGCGCGCACGGCTGCCGGCACCTGCGCCGCCGGCACCGCGATCACCGTGAGATCCGGCGTCTCGGGCAGCGCTGCGACATCGGGATAACAACGCAGACCGGCGATAGTCTCGTATTTGGGATTGACCGGAAAAATGCGTCCTCGATAACCCTTGTCGAGCAGGAAGCGCAGTGTGCGCCCGTTAATCTTGCTGAGGTCGGCTGAAGCGCCGAGGATGGCGATGGACCGGGGACTGAGTAAAGCCTGCAGATTGTTCATTGGTTCGTATTGTGAAATTGCGGGGCTACGGGCCGTGTGTCACTATCGCATGATCTTTCTGGATTACAACATATTGGAGGGGACGATGAAAAAATTGCTCTGGGCCAGCCTGCTGTCTCTCGCCGTTGCCTGTCCGCACGTTGTCGCACAACAGTATGAATCGCGGTTATCCATAGGCACCGGCGGCACCGGCGGCGTGTGGTATCCGCTGGGCGGCGCGATGGCCAACATACTGACCAAAACCCTGCCGAACCTGGCTGTGACCGCCGAAGTCACCGGCGGCTCAGTTGATAACATCAAGCTGATTGCCACCGGCCAGTCGAAACTCGGCTTCTCGATGTCGGATGCGGCATGGGACGCCCACCAGGGCCAGGGCAAGTTCAAGGAAAAGGTCACGCTGCGCACACTCGCGGTGTTCTACCCGCAAAAAAACCATGTGATCACGCTCGAAGGCAGCGGCATCGAGAAAATGTCCGACCTCAAAGGCAGGCGCGTTTCCGTCGGTTCCCCGGGCAGCGGTTCGGAGATCATCGCGCTGCGCGTGCTGGAGGCCTACGGCATCAATCCCGACAAGGACATCGTCAAGCAGCGTCTCGGTGTATCCGAAGCCGTCAATGCGCTTAAGGATCGCAAGATCGACGCTTTCATCCACAACGCCGCAATACCAATCCCCGCAGTGATCGATCTTGCCGCCTCACCGGGAGCGAAAATCAAATTCGTCGATCACAGCGATGCCGTTGCTGCGATGAACAAGAAATACGGACCGCTCTACAGCAAGGGCACTCTGCCGCAAAATACCTACCCCGGGCAGGGCAAGGATGCGGCCACGGTGGACGTGTGGGCGGTGCTGCTGACGGATGACAAGATCAGTGAGCAAAGCGCTTACAGCATCGTCAAGACGCTGTTTGAGAAAAAACCCGATTTGATGCTGGTCGCCAAGGACATCTCTTATATGACGTTCGAGAACCAGTTTGGCGGCGCCTCACCGATACCGTTCCATCCCGGTGCACTGAAGTATTTTGCGGAAAAGGGTTTCAAACCCAAACCATGACCTGCACGGGCCTCCTCAGCGCCGGCTGAGCCAGCGCTGATCCTGCTCAATTTTCATCAGGTCATTCAAGGTATGCGCACCATCTGTCATCGCTTGCGCCAGCACCACCTGCAGCAGTTGCGCCGTAGCGAGCGCGTCGGCCAGTGCATTGTGCCGCGCATGATTGTGGATATCGAATCGCCGCAACCAGTCATCCAGCGTCTGCAGTGATTGTGTATCGGCAGTGTCAAATACTGCCGGTGCCAGAAAAGCCAGATCCAGCCAGTCGTTGACGGGCTTGCTGCCGATTGAGTTTCCGGCGGCGCGATTGATCATCACCCGGTCGAAATCAGCGTGGTATCCCACCAGCGGTGCGGCGCCCGCATAATCGAGAAATTCCAGCATGGCATCGGCAGGCGCCAGTCCTGCCAGCTGCGCGGTGCCGTCGATGCCATGAATCAGGATGTTGGCGGTGTTGCTGGCCTGCGGCTGGCGAAACACCACTTCAAAACTCTCGCTCAAGCGGATGACAGCTCGCTCAACAACAACGGCGCCGATGGAGATCAGTCGATCAGAATAAGGTTGCAATCCGGTGGTCTCGACATCGGCCACGACAAAGCGCAAGGTCGCCAGCGGCGTAGCACCGTCAACGGCAGGCTGTGCATGATGGGCGGCCAGCGCGAGTTGCTGTTCGACAGTCAGTGTCGGCGCCTTGCCGAGCAGACGGCGCAGCCAGTTCATGGCCTCCGCCTCATAGCTGATAGTCGAGCGCCAGCCGGCTCTGCAGCTTGCGTATCTGGCGGAAACTTTCTTTGAGAATGCGGCGATCGACTTCGTTGAGCTGCGCCGGCATGACGCGATTGGCGCCCTTCGATCCCGTGCCCGCCGTCAACTGTCCACGCAACCTCAGAGTCTGCAGAAAGAAGAAGGCTTCGACCATCGATGCCACTTCTACCTCCGGCATCTGCAGCCGCGGCCCGGCCTGGCGCAAGCGCTGCGCGGTGTTGGTGTGGGCCACGCCGGTGGCCAGCGCCAAAATGCGCGCGGCGTCGGTGAACAGTCGCGCACCGGATTTCTTCAGGTCGAGAGTGCCTTTGAATTCACCGCTATCCTCGGTGGCAAAATCGCTGATCAAACCCAGCGGCGGCCGGGTTTCGAGCGCATATTGCGCGAGCTGCCTCTGGAAACGGCTGTTCACCTGCGTGAGGCCCAGCAGATGTTCGCGCAGCAAGGCGGCGAGTGATTCCTCGCCGTGCAGCGGACGGAAATCGAAAAAAATCACTGCATTGAGCAACGCCTGCGGATCGGTGTTGGCTATCCAGAAATCAAATTGCCCGCGCCACTCGTCAAGACTCAGGCACCATTGCGGGTTGCCGCCCATGATGTTGCCCACGCACAACGGAAATCCGCAGGTGTCGAGGTCGCGATTGACCGCCTGCGCGAACGGCAACAGTTTCATCCGGGCCGATTCCACCGTCATGTCGTCGGCATCAAAAATCAAACCATTATCCTGGTCGGTGCTGATGGTCTGCTCATAACGCCCCTCGCTGCCGAACGACAGCCAGCACCAGCGTATGCCGGTCAGCGGGTAATTCTGCTGTTCGATATCGAGTATGCGACGCACCAGCGCATCGTTCAGCGTTGAAATAATCAGCGTCAGTTGTTCCGCGGCAACGCCCTGCCCGAGCATGTTGCGCACCAACTGGCGGATATCGGCGGCAACGTCGCGCAGCTCGGCAAGTGATCCCGTACTGGCAACTGTGCGGTTGATGGCGCGCACACTGACGCGCTGCAGGGCAAACAGATCTCGCTCAGTCACCACCCCGATCAACTGCCGGCCATCCAGAACAGGAATGTGGCGGATGCCGTGGTGCGCGATCAGTAACGCGGCCTCATAGGCGCTCGCTTCTGCAGGCAGTGTACGCAGTTCAGTTGTCATGACGGCGTTGATCAGCAGGCTCAGATTGCACTGGCTGAGTGCGACACGATCGAGTACGTCGTGCCGGGTGAATATGCCCAGTGGCTTGCCGCCGGCATCGACGATCAGCATCGATCCGATTTTGCGGTTCCGCATGGTCTGCAGCACGTCTGCCACCGGTGTATCCGGCCCGCAAGTGACCGGTGGGCGCGTCACCAGGGAGCGCAAGGTCCGGTTCATCGTCTGCTGCTCGTCCGCAGACGATGCGCTGTGCAACTGGATCAGTTTGCGTGACTGCGCAAGCAAACTGACCAGGTAACCAGTGGCATGATTGCGGAATACTGCACTGCGCTCCAGCAGTTCCGGAAAATGCGCTGCCGGCAGTTCGTAGCAAAAGGTATCTGCAGTAGCGGTGTACGGCGCCGTCACCGGACGTTTTTCAAGCATGGCGCCGACAGAAAAACATTCGCCCGGCCCCAGATTGCTGAAAGAGGCGTCGTCTCTGTGCGCAGCATTAAAAGCCGCTACCTGTACTATGCCGCGCTGGATGATGTAGAACACCGCAGGCGTGCCCTGCGCCGGGTCGAGAATGACCGTACCTTTCGGGTAGTAGCCGAGATTGACATGCGCCGCGAGGAAACGCAGCGCATCTTCTTCCATCTGCCCGAACGGCGGATACCGTCGCAGAAAATCCGCAACAGCATCCGTAATCGTCGCCGCAGCACCGTCGGCACCCGGATTGAACATGGCTTGCCCCCCGCCCGGGTTCATCGGCCAACGCTAACCAGCCCCGGGATGAAAATCAGCTTATCACGGTGACTCTGTCCGCTTTTGACCGGGATCAAACAAGCGGTAATGTGCCGGTTGAATCAGTGCGGCTTGTTGGCCAGGTGCGGCGGCACTGGCAGCGAGAT
>JANNHN010000374.1:0-5648 GCA_031404395.1 Betaproteobacteria bacterium | reverse complement strand
GGCGTGCGCAAGGTGGTCAGAGTGCTCGAGTACCTCGACTGATCACCAGCCGGAATCAATTGTTGCACCAGCACAGGCTGCGCCTTTGATGCCGTCTCCCCCGGATTTTGAGCAGCGTATCTGCGCCCCTGCCGACGCAGCACGTCGCGCAGCGCAGCTTGCGCGACCTCTGGTGTTTACCAACGGCGTGTTCGATATCCTGCATCGCGGCCACGTCACCTACCTGGCCCAGGCCCGCGTCCTGGGTGCGAGCCTCGTGGTGGCATTGAACAGCGACGCATCGGCAAAACGTCTGGGCAAAGGCGACGATCGCCCGGTCAACACGCTGGCCGACCGTGCTGCCGTGGTGGCGGCGCTGGGTTGCGTGGACCTGGTGACCTGGTTCGATGCCGACACCCCCCTGGAACTGATCCTCGCACTGAAACCCGGTGTACTGGTGAAAGGCGGCGACTGGAAACCGGATGCCATCGTTGGCGGCCGCGAAGTCATCGGATGGGGCGGCACAGTACACTCGATTGCTTTCACGCACGAACGCTCGACCACCGCGCTGCTCGCGCGTTTGCGCCACGGCCACTGACACAGTTACTTACGGAAGCGCTGATTAAGGAAGCGCTGAACAAGTCCTTCGACAGGCTCAGGATTTTTCCGGCGCAGCAGGCGGGCAGGCGCCCGTCTTCACTTCGGATGCCGGAAAATCCCGCCGCAGTTCGGTCACCCGCGTGAGCGTAGTGCCGCCGGAATCCCGCACGAAAAACACCACCTGCTTCAGGAAATTTTCCCGCCGCGTGATGATCGCCGAGCGCACGCCGCGCTCGCGCAGGGCGGCAAGCTGCGTATCGGCCGCCTCTTCGCTCTTGAACAAACCCAGCGACACGGCATTGCGCCACTGCCCGGCATCCTGCACTACGTAAAAATCCGCAACGCCCAACGCTTTCAGCTCGCCGACCTTGCGATCGACCTCGGCCTTGGTCTTCATCGGCGGCATGTGTACCCAGTAACCGTCGCCATCGCTGACGCGGCGTTGCACCGCCGCCTCGGCCAGTCCCAAAGCGGCAATTGCGGCATCAGCACGCGCCACGTCGGCCCCGGCGAAACTGCCCCACTCCACGCAAACCGCCGGTGCCGGCGCGATTGCCGGCGTTGGTGCTGTTACCGGCGCCGGCGCGGATGCGGATCCCCGTGCAGGCATGCCCGTCGCACTGGAATCGGTATTCACCGACTTGATGCGCCCGGGGCTGATCTGCAACAGCGCAATCTGCGTCGCCGCCTCATCCGTTTCGTTCAGCAGATAGTGGTAGGCAAAAAAACCGCCGTTGGCGATCAGCAATATCATGAGAAAGAGTCGTGTCGTGTTCATGTGTTCAGCAGCCGGGCTGCAGGGCAATTTGCAGCAGCCCGTCCAGCACCAGATTATCCACCACCGTCACGCGCGCGTTAAGACGGGCTGCGATCAGCTCCGCGCCGCCGCCCGAGAGCAACACCGGCGGCGCTACACCCGCACTTTCCGCGACGTAATGAACCATGCACTCCACGGCGCCGGCCAATGCATTAACCGCACCGCTGGCGATGGCGTCACCGGTGTTGTCGGGAAAAAAACTGAACGCGCCCTCGCGCACCGCCAGATTAGCCGTATCCCGCGCCAGCGCGCCGCGCATCAAGTCATAGCCCGGCACGATGCAACCGCCAAGAAATGCGCCTTCAGCGCTCAATGCATCCACAGTCATGGTGGTGCCGACGTTGACCACCACACAGGCGCTCCGCAGCATCTGCCACGCGCCGATCAGTGCCGCCCAACGATCCGGACCCAGCGTTGCCGGATCGGCATAACCGCTGGTCACACCGCATTGCGCAGCAGAGCCGGTTATCCATTGCGGGGAGCACGCCGTGCCACGCAGCGCTGCGCTCACCTGTGCGCGCACTGCTGCGCCCGCCACATTCGAGATCACGATGCGATCCGCCGCCGGCAGTGCAGTGAATTCCGCCGCCAGCGAATCGGCCTGCGCCGTCTTGACCCAGCCCTGCCGCAGCCAGCCGCCTTCCTGGTGAAATCCCCATTTGATACGCGTGTTGCCGATGTCAATGGCCAGAATATTCATGCGGCAACTCCGCCCGCACGCAGACTGACTTCACCACTGTGATGACGACCAACGCCGCTGACTGTTTCCAGCAGCAACGCGCCATCATCCGCCACACCGCGCGCCACACCCGTCACTGTCTGCCCGTCCGCCAGCATCAACTGCACCGGCATATTCTGATGCGCGTGCAATTGCTGCCATTCGGCACGCAGTGAATCAAAACCCTCTTGCCCGAACCGGTCGAGCACGGCCGCAAGTTCCACGAGCATGGCGACGAGCAGCGCATTGCGGTCCACCGGCGCACCCCCCGCGGTTTCCAGATCGGCCACCTGCTGATCGACGGCGGCCCGCACGCGCGGATCGGCCCGCACGTTGACACCGACGCCGATGACGACAGCGCTCGGTCCGAGGACATCGCCCTGGGTTTCAATCAGTATGCCCGCCAGCTTGCCGCCGGGCAGCACCACATCATTGGGCCACTTCAGTTGCGCCTCGCGCGCACCTGCGGCGCGCAAAGCCCGCGCCAGCGCCACTCCCACCGCAAGACTCAATCCGGCAAGCTCGCGCGCGCCCAGCGCAAAACGCCACAACAGCGAGAACGTCAACGTGCTGCCGATACCCGAATGCCACACCCGGCCGCGCCGGCCGCGGCCCGCCGTCTGCGCTTCTGCTGCCAGCACCAGGCCGCTGCGCGCGCCCGCTGCGGCACGCCGTATCAATTGCGTATTGGTCGAATCCACCGTGTCGCTGATTTCGACGACCACTGTGGCAACGACACCGCTCAGCGCGCGCTGCACCTGCGCTACATCGAGCAGCGATACCGGATGCTCGAGCCGATAGCCGCGCCCGCGCACGCTTTCGATTGCCAGCCCGGCCCCGGTGATTTCGCGTATGCCGTACCACACCGCGCTGCGCGTGACGCCGAGCGCGCGCGCAATATCCTCGCCGGAGTGAAAAGCCCCGTCAGCAAGCGCACGTAAAGTCTGAAATGCCATGGTGTTCATGAGAGTCGCATAGGATAGCGCAACAGCGCTAAGATGGCGCTTCACCAGTGAGGGGACTCCCATGGAAAAAACCAGGTTATGGGCCGCAGTCACATGTATATCCGCCGCTCTCATGCCATGCGCGGTCGCGCTCATCGCAGCACAGGCTCTGCCCGCCGGGGCCCAGGCTTATCCGAGCCGCCCGATTCGCGTCATCGTGCCCTACCCGCCCGGCGGCATTACCGATGTCACTACCCGCATCGTCGCGCAGGAATTGTCGAAAAACATCCGGCAAAACGTCCTCGTCGATAACCGTCCCGGCGCCAACAGCATACTCGGCGTGGAAATCGTCTCCAGGGCAAACCCTGACGGTTATACGCTGGCATCGGTCATCGCCGCGCACGCCGCCAATCAGACGCTGTACCCCAAACTGCCCTACGATTCGGTGAAAAGTTTCGCGACAGTGTCACTGCTCGCCACCGCACCGCTGATCGTGTGCGCCACCAACAGCCTGCCGGCGAAGGACGCGCGGGAACTCGTCGCGCTGGCCAAAGCGAAGCCCGGCGCCCTGTCGTTCGGATCCAGCGGCATCGGCGCAGCCGCGCATCTCACCACGGAATTGCTGATGCTGACCACCGGCGTCAAATTGACCCACGTGCCCTACAAAGGCACCGCGCCCGCGTTGCAGGCGCTGATGGGCGGCGAAATCCAGATCATGATGGACACGCCGTCGTCGATGCTGCCTCATGTACGTGCAGGCAGGATCAAGGTGCTGGGCATGGCCTCCGAGAAGCGCGTCGCCGTCGCGCCGGACATCCCGACGCTGACGGAATCCGGCGTCGCCGTGGTCGGCGGCACCTGGGTGGGCTGGCTGGCGCCGGCGCGCACCCCAAAAACGGCCGTCGACAAGCTGGGCGCAGAAATCATGGCCATTCTGCAGCGCGCCGAAACACGCGAGCGCTTCACGCAGATGGGCATCGATCCCGTCGGCAATTCACCCGTGGAATTCGCAAAATTCCTCCGCGATGAAGTCACCAAATGGGCCAAGGTCATCAAGGACGCCAACGTGCGCATCGACGGCTGATCACGCAATTTTCGGGCAAGCGCTGATCCGGCGGGCCATTGATCGCCGACATGGGCTGCGCTGCGGGTTAAAATGGCGCCTTTCCGGCAATCTCTCCCAGCATGTCCAAACCCGCGAAGCCCGGCACTGCACCTGCTGCGGCATCTACTTCCAATTTCATCCGCAGCCACATCGATGCGGATCTGGCCGCAAACAAATACGCGGGACGCGGCTGGGGCGGCAAGCCCGGTCCGGCGACCGCGCAGCGCAGCGCCGCTGCCGATCCGGCGAAAATCCGCACCCGCTTTCCGCCGGAACCCAACGGCTATCTGCACTTGGGTCACGCCAAATCGATCTGCCTGAACTTCGGGCTCGCCCTGCACTACAGCGGCGCCTGTCATCTGCGTTTCGACGACACCAATCCCGAAAAAGAAGAGCAGGAATACGTCGATTCGATCAAGGATGTGGTGCAGTGGCTGGGATTCGGCTGGGGTTCGCATCTTTATTACGCCAGCGATTATTTCGGTTTCATGTATGAGGCGGCCGAATACCTGATCAGTGCGGGCCATGCCTATGTCGATGAGCAGAGCGCGGAAGAGATGCGCGCCAGCCGCGGCTCGCTGACCGAAGCGGGCCGTGCCGGCCCGTGGCGCGGACGCCCTGCCGCGGAGTCCCTCGCCCGCTTCCGTGAAATGCGCGCCGGCCACCATGCCGACGGCGCGATGGTGCTGCGCGCGAAAATCGACATGGCCTCGCCCAACATCAATCTGCGCGACCCGGCGATTTACCGCATCCGCAAAGCCACGCACCATCGCACCGGCGACACGTGGTGCATCTACCCGATGTACACCTATGCCCACCCGATTGAGGACGCGCTGGAGCGCATCACGCACTCGATCTGCACGCTGGAATTCGAGGATCAGCGGCCGTTCTACGACTGGCTGCTCGCCCGCCTTGCCGACGGCCACCTGCTCGACCGCCCGCTGCCGCAGCAGATCGAGTTTGCGCGGCTCAACCTGACCTGCGTGGTGCTCTCCAAGCGCAAACTGATCCAGTTGGTCGAAGAAAAACACGTCAATGGCTGGGATGATCCGCGGCTGCCGACGCTCGCCGGCGCGCGGCGCCGCGGTTACACGCCCGAAGGCCTGCGCCGGTTTGCCGAGCGCATCGGTGTAGCCAAAGCCGACTCCTGGATTGATTATTCGATACTTGAAGACTGCATGCGCGAGCATCTGAACGAAATCGCCGAACGGCGCATCGCCGTGCTCGACCCGGTAAAACTGGTCATCGATAATTACCCGGAAGACCGGCAGGAAGATTGCCTTGCCCCCAATCACCCGCAACAACCGGAACTCGGCAAACGCGTGGTGCCGCTCTCGCGCGAGTTGTGGATCGAGCGCGAGGATTTCACCGAGACTCCGCCCAAGGGTTACTTCCGCCTGTTTCCCGGCAACCGCGTGCGGCTGCGCTACGGCTACGTGGTGGAATGCACCCGTTGCGACAAGGATGCTGCCGGCAACATCACTG
>JANNHN010000373.1:0-1930 GCA_031404395.1 Betaproteobacteria bacterium | reverse complement strand
ACCGTGACCATTTCCGTCGTGAACGAGAGCCGGATCGGCGTGTCGATGGCGTTGATGATGCCGAGAACCAGGGCGGTGACGATGATGTGCCAGACCTCGACGGCGCCGGCATAGGTGAGCACGGCCAGCACCAGCGGCGGCACCGCGGACACTACTTGCGTGAACAGCAGCAGCTTGTGTTTGTCGAAGCGATCAGCCCACAGTCCGCCGAAGGGTGCGAAGACGAGGATCGCAATCTGTCCGGCGAAGCCGGTGACGCCGAGCAGCCAGGCCGACTCGGTCATCCGGTAAACCAGCCAGGCCATGGCAATCTGCTGTATCCAGTTGCCGATGATGGACAGGGTCTGGCCGTAGAAAAACAGCCGGTAGTTGCGGTGGCGCAGCGCACGCAACGTGTGTTTGATTTCCATCGGATCAGCCTGGTGGCGCCAGCCGCACAGGCGCAGGCGCTCAGCCGCCGAGCTTGGCGAGCTGGGCGCGCATCTGTTCGAGAGTCGATGAAAAGCGCGCGAGACGCTCTTTTTCCTGCGCGACGACCAGCGGCGGCGCCTTGGCGACGAAGCTCTGGTTGTCGAGTTTGGCGCGCGCCTTGGTGGTTTCCGCGTCCAGTCTGGCGATTTCTTTCGCCAGGCGTTCGCGCTCGGCGGCAACGTCGATTTCAACTTTCAGCATCAGTTTGAAACCGGCAACGATCGACACCGGCGCATCGTCGCCGGGCAGCGTGCTGACGACGATGACTTCAGTCAGTCGCGCCAGCGCGGTCAGGTATGGGGCATGCGCGCGCAACTGGGCGGCGTCGCCTTGCGCCAGCAGCGGAAGCTTTTGCGACGGCGCAACGTTCATCTCGCCGCGCAATGTGCGGCAAGCCGACACCAGTTGCTTCAGCGTGTCGATGTCGCGCTCGGCGGCCTCGTCGATTTTTGCCGGTTCCGGTTGCGGATAACGCTGCAGCATGATGCTCGCGCCGTTTTTTCCGGCCAGTGGCGCCACTTTCTGCCACAGTTCCTCGGTGATGAACGGGATCACCGGATGCGCCAGCCGCAGGATGGTTTCGAGCACGCGTACCAGGGTGCGGCGGGTACCGCGGCACTGCGCATCGTTGCCGTTCGCGAGCTGAACTTTGGCGAGTTCGAGATACCAGTCGCAATACTCGTCCCACACCAGTTCATAAATGGCGCGGGCCAGATTGTCGAACCGGTAGTCGCGATAAGCCTGCTGCGCTTCGGTCTCAGCCCGTTGCAACCGGCTGACCAGCCAGCGGTCGGCGGTGGAGAGTTCAACTGGCGCCGCCGCATCGAGTCCGGTGTCCTTGCCGTCGCAATTCATCAGCACGAAGCGCGTGGCGTTCCACAACTTGTTGCAGAAATTGCGATAACCTTCGCAACGTTTCTGGTCGAACTTGATGTCGCGGCCCAGGCTGGCGAGGCTGGCGAAAGTAAAACGCAGGGCATCGGTGCCATAGGCCGGAATGCCGTCCGGATATTCGGCGCGGGTGCGTTTGGCGATGGCTTCGGCCTGCTGCGGATTCATCAGACCGGTGATGCGTTTGGTGATCAGCGTTTCGAGGTCGATGCCGTCGATGAGGTCCAGCGGATCCAGCGTATTACCCTTGGACTTGGACATTTTCTGGCCTTCGGCGTCGCGCACCAGGCCGTGCACATAGACATGGCGGAACGGCACCTTGCCGGTCATGTATTTGGTGATCATCACCATGCGCGCGACCCAGAAGAAAATGATGTCGAAGCCGGTGACCAGCACCGACGAGGGCAGATAGAGATCAAGCGCGGGGTTTGATTTCGCGGGCCATTCCGGCGTCCAGTCGAGTGTTGAGAAACACCACAGTTGCGAGGAGAACCAGGTATCGAGTACATCGGCGTCCTGCCGCAGCAGCTTGCCGCCGGACTGGCGCAGCGCCTCGGCTTCGTCGTGT
>JANNHN010000372.1:0-9046 GCA_031404395.1 Betaproteobacteria bacterium | reverse complement strand
GCTCTCCACGATGTACTGGTAAGCATGGGTATGAATCGCCTCCTCGAAGGCCTGGCGCAGCAGATACTGGCGGCACTCGGGCGCGGTAATGTGCCGGTAGGTACCCAGCACGATATTGTTCGCCGCCAGCGAATCGGCGGTTACAAAAAAACCAAGATTGCGCATGACGATACGCCGCTCGTCGTCAGTCAGACCATTGGGATCTTTCCACAGGGCGATGTCGCGGCTCATCTGGATTTCCTGCGGCATCCAGTGGTTGGCGCAGGCCGAGAGGTATTTGTCCCACGCCCACTTGTATTTGAACGGCACCAATTGATTCACATCCGTACTGCCGTTGATGACACGCTTGTCGGCAACGTTGACGCGCCGCAATTCCTCGACGGCGCCCGGTACCGGCGCCCGCGCCGGCTCGCCTATCGGCAGTTGCCGCGCCACACCAGCACCGGCGACAGCCGACTCTTCAAACTGCAACATATTCAGTCTCCTTTATTGGCTTTGTGGGTGGACACTTCACTTCCGGAGCAGGCGGCGGATCTTGATAATGTTTTGGGTGAAACCGCCAAACTGCCCGTCAAGCAAACCCGATCCGGAAACTGTGCTGCCTGTTTCCGGTGCCTTCCCTGTTTTGATTTTTCCATCACGCCCTACTGACACGATTCACACTCGGGATCGAGTATGGAACACGCCTTGGGCTGTTCCGACTCGCCGGTCGCCCTGCCGTCGGACGACACCGCATTCAACTGGCCCGCCTTGGACGTGGATTTCTCCGTCGAAGTCGCTCCCAGCGTGCGCAGGTAGTACGTGGTCTTCAGGCCGCGCACCCAAGCCAGCTTGTAGGTGTCATCGAGTTTCTTGCCTGAAGCGCCGGCCATGTAGATATTGAGTGACTGCGATTGATCCACCCACTTCTGCCGGCGCGCCGCGCATTCCACCAGCCAACTGGCATCCATCTCGAATGCTGTGGCGTAAAGAGCGCGCACATCCGGCGGCACGCGGTCGATGCGCGCCAGCGAACCGTCGAAATATTTGAGGTCGGCGATCATCACTTCGTCCCACAGGTTGAGTTTTTTGAGATCGCGCACCAGGAATTCGTTGACGACCGTGAACTCGCCCGACAGGTTCGACTTGACATAGAGGTTCTGGTACGTCGGCTCGATGCACTGCGACAAGCCAGTGATATTGGCAATGGTCGCTGTCGGCGCAATTGCCAGACAGTTTGAATTGCGCATGCCGACACGCTGGATACGACCGCGCAATCCGGTCCAGTCGAGGGTGGCGGACATCTCGCAGTCCAGGTAGCCGCCGCGTTCCTCGGCCAGCAGCTTGACCGAATCGAGCGGCAGAATGCCGCGATCCCACAGCGAACCTTTGAAGGTGGAATACGGCCCCCGCTCTTCAGCCAGATCTGCCGAAGCGGAAAACGCGGTATAGGCAACCTGCTCCATCGAGCGATCGGCGAAATCCACGGCGGCCGGCGATCCGTACGGCACACGCAGCATATGCAGGCAATCCTGGAAGCCCATGATGCCCAGCCCTACCGGACGGTGCTTGAAGTTGGAATTGCGCGCTTTGTTGACGTTATAGAAATTAAGGTCAATCACATTGTCGAGCATGCGCATTGCAGTGCCGATCGTGCGCTTGAGCTTCTCCATGTCGAGACGACCGGTGGACATGTCAAGATGCGCCGGCATGTTGACCGAGCCGAGGTTACACACCGCGATTTCGTCGGCCCCTGTGTTCAGCGTGATCTCCGTGCACAGGTTAGAGCTGTGTACTACGCCGACGTGTTGCTGCGGTGAGCGCAGGTTGCACGGGTCTTTGAACGTGATCCACGGATGCCCGGTTTCAAACAGCATGGTCAGCATCTTGCGCCACAGCTGATTGGCGGGAATGGTCTTGTAGAGCTTCATTTCGCCGCGCACGCACTTCGCTTCGTACTCGACATAGGCTTTTTCAAACGCCTTGCCGAATTTTTCATGCAGATCCGGTACATCCGAGGGCGAGAACAGGGTCCAATTGCCATTTTCCATGACCCGCTTCATGAACAGATCCGGCACCCAGTTGGCTGTGTTCATGTCGTGGGTGCGGCGACGGTCGTCGCCGGTATTTTTGCGCAGTTCCAGAAATTCCTCGATGTCGAGGTGCCAGCTTTCGAGGTAGGAACACACCGCGCCCTTGCGCTTGCCGCCCTGATTAACGGCCACCGCAGTGTCGTTGACCACTTTCAGGAACGGCACCACGCCCTGCGATTTGCCGTTGGTGCCCTTGATGTAGGCGCCCAGCGCGCGCACCGGCGTCCAGTCATTACCGATGCCGCCGGCGTACTTCTGCAGCATGGCGTTTTCCTTGATCGCCTCGTAGATGCCGTCGAGATCGTCGGAAACCGTAGTCAGGTAGCAGCTCGCCAGTTGCGCGCGGCGTGTGCCGGAGTTGAACAGCGTCGGCGTCGAGCTCATGAAATCGAAACTCGACAGCACATTGTAGAACTCGATGGCGCGCGCTTCGCGCTGGCCTTCCGGCTCATTGAGCGCAAGCCCCATCGCTACACGCATGAAGAATATCTGCGGGAGCTCTATACGCTGGCCGCCGATATGCAGGAAATAACGGTCGTACAGAATCTGCAGCCCCAGGTAGGTGAACTTGAGATCGCGCTGTGCGTCGATGGCGGCGCCCAGCGCTTTCAGGTCATAACCCGCCAGACGTTCGTCGAGCAATTCGGCGGCAACGCCCTTCGCGATGAACTGCGGGAGATAGGTGGCATAACGGGTTGCCATATCTTCCTGCGTAGCCTCCTCGCCCAGCGTTTCCAGACGCAGCGTGTGCAACAGCAGGCGTGCGGTGACATAGCTGTAGCCGGGGTCCTGTTCGATCAGGCCGCGCGCCGCGAGCACCAGTGACTTGCGCACTTCTTCGATGGGCACGCCTTCGTAGAGGTCGCGGTACATCGCGTCAAGGATCGGCTGCGCACCGACATCCCGGCCGAGGCCCGCACAGGCGCTTTCCACCAGCGCCGTAATACGCGGCACGTCCAGCGGCCGCGTCACACCCGCATCGATGACATTGAGCCCGTCGTTGCGCGCACCGGTGGTTTCTTTACGCGCCTCGCGCTGGCGCGCACGCTCCTTGGTGCGTTCCTCGCGATACAGCACATAGGCGCGGGCGACATGATGCTCACCCATGCGCATCAGCGCGAGCTCGACCTGATCCTGGATATCCTCGATATGAAAAGTGCCGCCGGAGGGCTGGCGCCGCATCAGAGCGACCACCACGTTATCCGTCAGCGCCGCAACCTGCTCGCGCACCCGCGCCGACGCAGCACCCTGGCCGCCGTTCACGGCGATAAATGCCTTGGTCATCGCGATGGTGACTTTCGCCGGTTCGAATCCCACCACAGAGCCGTTACGCCGGATGATTTTGTATTGGGCGTACAGCGCTTCCCGTGCAGCATCCACCGGAATATCAGCAACTTGAGGGAGCGTGCGGGGCTGGTTGGGGTCGATAGCGACTTGCATAGTATTTAACTCCTTGATTTTTTTGAGTTTTCTAATTTCTCTGGGAAAACAGCTTCCCGATCCATCAACCACAACCTGTTCACTACCATAACCACTATATATTGTGGTTTACATGTTATTTTGAACGAATTCTAGTAGTCCAATTTTGAATCTGCAACAGGTTTTTACGCTTTTTTGAAAAGTTCTTGAGAAACAGCAGGAAGCGACCATAAGCGCCGGATTATTTGCACAAAAAGTGGGCATGTGTCCCCTGGCGGCAAGGGACAGGCGGGTTACTTCGGGGTCGCGGGGCAGCATCACGCCTGCCACGCTGTGCGCGCCGGAGCGCGGATTACCCCAGGGCAGGCCGGGAGTCAGCCCGGCGGCACTGCAGCGCGATAACGGGCCCAGTCGAAATGCGGCCCCGGGTCAGTCTTGCGACCGGGGGCGATGTCCGCATGCCCCACGCTGGCGGCAATCGGATAATGCGCAAGCAACAGCCGGGACAACGTCTCCAGCCGGCTGTATTGGGCATCGGTAAACGCGATTTCGTCCGAACCTTCGAGTTCAATGCCGATCGAGAAATCATTGCAGCGCGCGCGGCCGCACCAGGACGACTGCCCGGCATGCCAGGCCCGCATCGCACAGGGCACGAACTGCAGCAGCGCGCCGTCGCGCCGGATGAAAAAATGGGCGGACACGCGCAGCGCGGCAATATCCGCGTAGCAGGGATGCGCTTGCGGATCCAGGCGGTTCATAAACAGGTCGATCACCGCCGTGCCGCCGAATACGCCCGGCGGCAGACTGATGTTGTGAATGACCAGCAACTCGATCGCGATGTCCGCAGGACGGTCATCGCAATTAGGGGACGCCGTGAACAATGCCGCATCGACCACGCCGGCAGTGTCGATGTTCACACCCGACCCTCAGGGTTTGGCATCGAGTTCCTGGCGGATGCCCAGGCGCTGGATGCGATAGCGCAGCGCGCGGAAGGAAATACCCAGCAACTTCGCCGCCGCCGTCTGGTTGTAGCGGGTGCGCTCCAGTGCATCGAGTATCGACTTGCGCTCGATCGCCTCCAGCCGCTCGGGCAACGGCAGCCCCTCCATTCCCGGATCGTGCTCGACCGCATGTTCTTCCGCTAACTGCAGGTCATCGACCGAGATCTCGTCGCCCGTGGCCAGCGCGACTGCGCGCTCGAGTATGTTCTCCAGTTCGCGCACGTTGCCCGGGAAACGGTACGCCTGCAGCGCGAGCCTGGCGGACCCGGACAGCGGTGTCGCCCGCCCGTTGGCCGCATGGCGCGCCAGTATCGCTGCAGCCAGTTGCGGAATGTCGTCGCGCATTTCGCGCAGGGCGGGCATGCGCAATTCAATGACATTGAGGCGGTAATACAAATCCTGGCGGAACGCGCCGTTTTTCACTTCGTCCGCAAGGTGACGGTGGGTCGCGCTGATGATGCGCACATCAACCAGTTCCTCGGCCGTCGACCCGACCTTGCGCACCCGCTTCTCCTGGATTGCCCGCAGCAATTTCACCTGCATCGCCAGCGGCAGGTCGCCGACCTCGTCGAGAAACAGCGTGCCGCTGTTGGCCGCCTGGAAAAAACCGTCGTGGTCAGCCACGGCGCCGGTAAAAGCACCTTTCTTGTGACCGAAAAACTCCGACTCCATCAGGTTTTCCGGGATCGCGCCGCAGTTGACCGCAACAAACGGCCCGTCACGCCGCGCGCCGTTCATGTGGATCAGGCGCGCAGCCAGTTCCTTGCCGCATCCCGATTCGCCGCGAATCTGCACCGGCGCCTGACTGCGTGCCAGCTTGTCGATCATCCCGCGCGCCTGCAGCATCAACGGCGAGCCGCCGATCAGCTGCGGCGCTCCTGACGGCAGTGCCGGATCCGCATCACTGCCGCGGCTTTTGTCTCCGGGACGCGGCAGCTTCAGCGCGGAACGCACCAGCGCGCGTAATTGTTCGAGGGATACCGGCTTGCCGAGATAGTCGAATGCCCCTGCCTTCAGCGCAGCAACCGCATTCTCGGCACTGCCATGAGCGGTAATGACCGCGACCGGCAGGCTGGGATGATTTTTGGTGATGTGCTCGACGATCGACAGACCGTCGCCGTCAGCAAGACGCATATCCGTCAGGCACAGCTCGAAGCTGTTGCGCCCGAGCATGACGATGGCCTCATCGACACCCCCGGCGCAATGCGGCTCCAGACCCATGCGGATCAGGGTCATGCTCAGCAATTCCCGGATATCCGCCTCGTCATCGACCACCAGTATTTGACCGGTTGCCACAGCCCTCCCTCAGCAATCTGCTTCAACAACCCGTTTCAACTGTTATTAACCCGTCACGCAAACCACCGAAAACCGTGCCCCGCTCGCCGACTCCACATATTCCAGCGCCGCACCGTTGGCTTCGCAGATTTCACGCGCGAGGTACAGGCCCAGACCCGTACCGCCCGGTGCCGTGGTGAAAAACGGCTCGAACAGTTTGCCACGAGACTCCGGCGGTACCCCCGTTCCATCATCAATCACATCCAATCTTACCGCATTGCCCCGGTACGAACGTCCAGCCACCAGCCGGATGCTTCCGGCCTTGCACTGCGAGTGGCGCAGTGCATTGCGACACAGGTTCCACAACACCTGGTTGAGGTGATCGCGGTCAAACATGACGTGCGCATCCACAGTCAACTCCAGCGTGATTACCGGTGCGTCGAGTTTCTCTGTAGCCACAAACTGTTCGACAAACGCACGCAAATAAGCACCGAGATGCACGCGCTCCCTGACTGCACGTTCGCCGCGATTCAGCGTTTGTACATTGTTGATCATGCGGTCGAGTCGGCGCGTGTTATCGCGGATGATCACCGTCAGTCGCTGCGCACCGGTGGATATACCAGGCTCTTCCTGCAGTAACTCGGCGGCATGACTGATTGCGCCCAGCGGATTGCGGATTTCATGCGCGATGTTGGCCGTCAGCCGCCCCAGAGCAGCCAGTTTCAGTTGCCGCGCCGCGGATTGGATACGCGCAAGATCCTCGATAAATATCACAGCACCGGCGCCCCGCTGCGGCGCTACCGGCAGCAGACGCGCACGCAGGCTCGCCCCCAGGTCGAATTCGTCCGGTGCCTGCCGGCCCTGCGTATCGTCGATCCAGGACTTGAACCGTTCATACAGCGCTGGCGCGCAATTACTGAGCGCAATGACGCCGCCGCCCCCCAGTCCGTCAACCATCCGCGTGGCTGCAGTGTTCGTCTGGCGCACGATTCCCTCGCCGTCCACCACGATGACGCCATGCTCCATGTCCTGTATGACCAACTGGTTGACTTGCGCCATATTGGCGAGATCGATCTCGCGCTGCGCAGCCAGCTTCTCGCTCACCAGTGACCGCATCGCCAGCACGTGGGCCAGCCAGGCAATCGCAAAATAGGCTACGGACAGCAGCCCGACCTGCACATACTGGGCACTGCCCTCGGAAAAGCGCAGCACTTCATAGGTGTGCTCGAGCAGGATCGCAATGGTAGCGATGGCAGCAAAAAACAGCGTCAGCCGGCCGCGGCTTACCAGACCCGCAGCAGCCAGCGAAGTCAACAACAGCAGACCGAGGCCGCTGGCCAGCCCGCCGCTCGCATACATCAGCAGAACGACAAAGCCGATATCGGCCCCGACCTGGATGGCGAGTTGCCAGGTAAACCGCTCGCGCGTACGGATCAGCGCGAACATCGCCAGCGCAAACACCGCGTAACCTGTCGCGCCAATCAGGAACAACCGCATGTCGCGAGAGCCGAACTGCAAGGTGTCGCCCCAAACGCCTGCTGCGAGCAACAGCAGCAGGGCCGCTGCCACACGATAAACGTTGAACAGCAGCAACGAACGCCAGTAGGCGTCAGCTACGGACTCAGGGTGATCCTGGTTCGCAGAAAACAGCATGGACTGCCCGGCAGACTTCATCGGCAATGGCTCAACGCGCGTTGCGGAATTCACGCTCATGCTCGGCGGAACAGAAATACCGGCCCTCTGCCGTCACCCCTTCTCCGCGTGGAATATGGATATCGCAACGGGCGCAGCGCACCATATCCTCAGTCTCGCTGGCGGGATTGCGCGGGGGCTCCCGGTCGATGTGCTTGCGATACCGCCGCAGCAGCCAGAACGCGACCACGAAAACGAGTGCAAGGAGCAGGATCTTGGCCATCAATCAGACTCCGGTCCCGGGAAAAGACAGCGGCGCCATGAACAATCCTTCCTGGATGGCGCCACAAATTCATGGTCGGGGTGAGAGGATTCGAACCTCCGACTCCTGCGTCCCGAACGCAGTACTCTACCAGGCTGAGCTACACCCCGAATGGCACAAACAAGAAGGGCACGCTGCACGTGCCCTGATTCCATCGATGCGTTCCATCAATGCGATCGCGTTACCGCGAACTCCGCCAATTGTAGCAAAGAATCCCGATACTGCGTGGCCGGTATGGCCGACAACGCGGCTTGCGCAGCCTGCGCTTCGGCCTGCGCCTGAACCCTGGTGTAATCCAGCGCGCCGATGCGCCGGATCGCCGCCAGCACACCGGCGAGATCACCCAGTCCACCGGAAGTTACGGCGTGCCGCACCAGTTCCGCTTCTGCTGCCGTACCGTGCCGCAGGACACGAATCAACGGCAACGTAACCTTGCCTTCCGCCAGGTCATCGCCGACGTTCTTGCCGATGACGCCTGCGTCACCAGAATAATCGAGCACATCGTCAATCAACTGGAATGCTGTGCCCAGGTGGCTGCCGTAGGCAGCCATGGCAGTCTCAGTCGCGGCAGAGGCGCCGGCAAGTATCGCGCCGAGGCGGCCGGCAGCTTCGAACAACTTCGCAGTCTTGTAACGAATCACCTGCAGATAGCTGGGTTCGTCGATATCGGCGTTGCGGCAATTCATCAGTTGCAGCACTTCACCCTCGGCGATGACATTGGTCGCGTCAGCAAGCACGCGCAGCACCCGCAGATCGTTGATGTTCACCATCATCTGAAAAGCGCGTGAGTAAACAAAATCGCCGACCAGCACCGATGCGGCGTTACCGAACAGGGTGTTTGCAGTCGGCCGTCCGCGCCGCAAAGCGGATTCATCGACCACATCGTCGTGCAGTAATGTGGCCGTATGGATGAATTCCACGACCGCGGCAAGCGTATGGTGCGCAGTGCCCCGGTAACCCAGCGCGCCTGCCGACAGCAACACCAGCGCCGGGCGCAGGCGCTTGCCGCTAAAGTTTGGCTAGGCGTGAACATAGACGCGCGAGCCAGAAATTGCTGCCCTAATGAGGTCAAAGCTAAATTCGAACAACAAATGGCGTCACCGGACAAAGCAAAGTATGCGTTTGTCGAAGTGATGGCTTTTGGATGGGGAAACTGCGCAAACGCATTGGTCGAATACGATAACGGTGCAAATGATGGAACCTATTTGAAGGAGTTCAAGAAATTATTTATTCGCGTCCGCGAGGTTTGCGAAGAGCCGTGACGACAGAAATATTGATAGAGCGAACGCGAAGTGTAACATCCGCGTTCGCAACCTAGGTTTAAC
>JANNHN010000371.1:0-3198 GCA_031404395.1 Betaproteobacteria bacterium | reverse complement strand
TTGACGAAACCCTCGATGTTGCCGCGCAGGTGCAGCGAAAACCCGCCCCAGTTGCCGGCGCTGAACACCGGCACGGTGATTTTCTCCCACTGCGCGCTGCGCACCCGCCAGTATTCGGAGTCGAGGTTATTGCTCATCCAGTTCCACAGCATGTCGTTGCGGAACGCGTTCGGGTTGTATTCGCGCGGCTGCCCCAGCAGGTGGTGCGCGGTCTGGGTGTTGTGCCAGCTCGAGATGAAACCCATCGCGAAAATGCCGCCGTGATAAGCTTGGTCGCGGTAGAGGTCGGCGCGCCCCTCCCACGGCAGGATGGCCTTCAGCGACGGCGGCTGCAGGTTGGCAACGCGCCACTGGCAGTTGGCATGGTACGACACGCCCAGCGCGCCGATGTTGCCCGAACACCACGGCTGCTTCGCTGCCCACTCGATGGCGTCGTAGAAATCCACCGCTTCCTGATAGGAATTGGGATCCGACAGTCCCGGCGACTTGCCGGAACCGCGCGAATCCACGCGCACCAGGGCATAACCGCGCGGGCACCACCACAGCGGGTTTGCGGTTTCCCAGTTCAGATACGGGTTCGCCTCCTCCTCGAGGTCGGCGGGCGGCCGCCATAACTTATCCTTCTGGTACGGCCCGATATTCATCAGCGCCGGCACCTTCCCGGCGCAATCCGGGCGCAACACGTCGCAGTAGATCACTGCGCCGTCGCGCAGACGGATCGGCACGTCTTTTTCAACGATCAGTTTCCAGTCCTGCGGCTGCGAAACAGTGGCGGACTTGTCCGTCATTGATGGCTTCGGCGGTGTTGAGGGCAAAATATCAGCGCTTGACCAATCCAAGATCGACGAGGATGGTCTCCAGCAGGCGGTGCTCGGCTTCGAGGTGCTTGCGAGCTTCGGCGGCGCCCTTGAATTCACGACCCCAGGCGTTTTTCTCGAGTTCGCCGCTCCACGCCTCGCTGGCCACGATGCCCGCAAACGTGCGGTCCCAGAACGCAGTCTGCGCCGCGCTCAGCCCTCCGGGTCCGAGGAACCCGCGCCATGCGTAATAGACGGCGTCTATGCCTTGTTCCCGAAACGTCGGTACGGCGGCGAAGGCGCCGCCCTGGCGCTGCGCCGAACTGATGCCCAGCACACGGATCTTGCCGCTTTGCAGGTGCTGCCGCGCGCTGCCGGCCGTGCCGGCCCAGACCTCGACGTGCCCGCCCAGCGCTGCGGTCATGCCCGCACCGCCGGAGGAATAGACAACGATCTTCAGCGCCTTCGGATCCACGCCCGCGGCGCGCGCAATCATGCCAAGCACAATGTGATTCTGATTGCCGCGCGCCGGGGAAATACCGAAACTGACCGATGCCGGATCCTGCTTCAGCCGCGTGACGAGATCCTTGCCCGACATGAGTTGCGACTCGCTGCGCACCCACACGGCGACGTATTCGTGCATCAGGATATTCAGCGGCGTGACGTCCTGATAGCGCAGCGTGCTCAGGCCGATGATCTGGTTGGTCACCAGCGCGGTATTGAGCGTCGAGATGTAGTGGCCGTCGCCCGGATGCTGATTGACGAAACTCCAGGCCACCGTGCCGCTGCCGCCCGGCTTGTTGTTGACGCTGACGCTGGGGATGCCCGGGACTTCCTGCAGGAAGCGCTGAATCGTGCGCGCCGAGCGGTCGGCTGCGCCGCCGGCGCCGGATGACACGATAAGCTCTATGGTGCGTTCCGGCTTCCATTCCTGCGCCACCGCCGTGCCGGCGGCGCAACACGCCATCATGCCCAGCCAGAAACCGTACTGCGCGCAGGTCCGCACCGCGCGGACGCCATTGATTGTCATCACGAGTTTCCTCCTTGTTATTGTTCGATACTACGTCAATACAGAACCCGGATTATAGAAGACGCATCACGCCGTCTCAACGCCATCGACCGGAAAACGGCGCAATTCTCCATATACTGGAAGGCTGACAGGGCGTCGTGGATGCACGCGGTAGAATCCTCGTTCCCGCGAACTCCGATATTCCCTGCCGCATGACCTCCGCCCAGACTTTCACAGTTCAGCATGATGCCGTCCGCATTGCGGTGCACGCTTTCGGCCGGGGCTCGCGCATCGTGATGCTGCCTTCACTGGGCCGCGGCGCGGCGGATTTTTTCGACATCGCGCAGCGCCTGGCAGCGGCCGGCTACCGCGTGCTGTGCCCGGAACCGCGCGGCCTCGGCAGCAGCCAGGGACCTCTCGCCAATATCACGCTGCACGATTACGCGCGCGATGTCGCCAGGGTCATCGAACACGACGGCGGCGGGCCGACGGTGGTCGCCGGCCATGCCTTCGGCAACTTCGTCGCCCGCACCACCGCGGCCGATTATCCGCAACTGGTGCGCGCGGTGGTGCTGCTTGCCGCCACGCACACCTGGCCGCTGGCGGCGGACTTGCGTGATTCCATCAATAAATGCCACAGGATGCAGTTGCCGGAAGCCGAGCGGCTGCAGCACCTGCAGCACGTGTTTTTCGCGCCGGGCAACGACGCGCGGGTGTGGCTGGGCGACTGGGATGAGGACGTGATGCATGCCGAACGTGCAGCCACCGAGGCCACGCCAAAACCGGAATGGTGGACGGCCGGCACAGCCCCGGTGCTCGATGTGCTGGCGCTCAACGATCCGCTGTCGCCGCCGCACAGCGTGAATTGTTATCGCGACGAATGGGGCGCTGACCGCGTCACGGTTATCGGCATCCCCAATGCCGCGCACGCGTTGCTGCCGGAGCAGCCCGCTGCCGTCGCCGAGGCGATCTTCAACTACATGCGAAAACTGGAGCGCGGTGTGAAATGACTCACTGGCAATTGCTGCGCGTTCATCCCCGCTCCATCAGGCGATCAATTCCGCAGAATTGCCTGAGCATGTGCAGCGACTACTTCCCTCTCCCCGCTGGCGGGGAGAGGGTCAGGGTGAGGGGCTGCGTACACCACCTACCCTCACCCCGGCCCTCTCCCGCCCCAAGGCGGGAGAGGGGGTTTGCTCAAGGGCTATCGTGAAACTGCACTGGTCGTCGCGTTCACCCTACGTGCGCAAAGTCATGGTGTTCGCGCATGAATGCGGGCTCGCCGGGCGCATCGAGTGCGTACGCACCTTCGTCGCAATGACCAAACCCAATATCGAATTGCTGCGCATCAATCCGCTGGGCAAGATTCCGACGCTGGTGCTTGACGACGGT
>JANNHN010000370.1:0-2360 GCA_031404395.1 Betaproteobacteria bacterium | reverse complement strand
CACACTTGACACCCATCGCACCGGGGAAACCCCAGCCCATGGAACCTGCACAGCGGATATAGCGCTGCGACGGATGACGCAGCTCCACCATCACGCCGGTCCACATGCCCGAGTGACCGGTGTCCGACACCACCACGCCGTTGTCGGGCAGGGTCTCGGAAATTTCCCTGCAGATACGCTCCGGCCGCAGCGGCACCGCATCGGAATCGCGCAACGGCGCGGCTTCGGCGCGCCAGTCCGCGACCAACTGCTGCACCCGGGCCACCCAGGCCGCCATTGCCGCCGCGGGCTGTGCCGGCACCAACTTGAGCAATTGCTGCAACGTCGCCCTGGCATCGCCGGCCAGCGACGCGCTGTTCGGGTAATTGCGCCCCAGTTCCAGCGGCTCGATGTCGAGCTGGATCACGCGCGTGCCGGTACCCGGGATTTTCCAGTTGACCGTGGTCTGGCCACCAGTGCGGCTGCCAACGAAGAACACCAGGTCGGCCTCGTGCACTGCACGGTTGGCGCAGGCCCGCGAGTACGTGCCGACCACGCCCACCGCCAGCGGATGTTGATCCACGATTGCAGATTTGGCATTCAGCGATGTCGCCACCGGGATCGACAGGCGCTCGGCCAGCGCAATGACTTCCGCCTGCGCGCCGGACGACATTACGCCGCCACCGGCGACGATGATCGGGCGCTGCGCGGCGGCGAGTTGCGCGGCGACTTCGCGGATCACCGCCGCATCCGCGACGGGACGGAACGCCGGTACCCGTGCGAACTGTTGCTCCGCCAGCGCCGACAGCTCGGCCTCGCCGTCAGCGACCTGGCCGTGCAGGCCGCGCAGCTGCAAATGCACCGGCCGCGGCGCGCCCGAGGTGGCAGCGCGGAAGGCCTGACGCAACAGGTCGGGCAGCCGCGCCAGATCGTCGACGCGCGCATTGAACTTGGTCACCGCGTCGAACTGCGACATGTCCTCGACTTCCTGGTAGGCATTGCGGTAGCGCCCCGAGGGCACATGGCCACCAGTGATGGCAATCAGCGGCGCGGAAGCCATGTAGGCATCGCGCAGGCCCGCAGCGAGGTTGGAAGCCCCGATCTGCTGCGACATGCAGATCCCGGGTTTGCCGCTGGCGCGGGCATATCCGTCAGCCATATAGACCGCGGACTTCTCGCCGTGGGTCATCACCCGGCGAATGTTCATGCCCTCCATTTCCGCCATGCCCTTCAGCAGGATGGCCGGAACATAAAAAAGGTGGCTGACGCCATAACCGCGCAGCATTTCCGCGACCAGGCGCGAACCCGTCATTTTTGACATGCCTACCCCCTCCAGAGTGGAGCCGCGAGTTTAAAACCGCTTATATATGTAATAAAAGAATATTTGAATATTGTTCGATACGATTTTGTTATAGTTAAAAAACTTGTGCCCCCCTCACCCCGCCAGCCCACATGAACCTGCGCCAGCTCCGCTACCTCCAGACCATCGCCGAATCGGGTTACAACATTTCGCGCGCAGCCACCCGCCTGCACACCGCGCAACCCGGCGTCAGCAAACAGATCCAGCTGCTGGAGCAGGAACTCGGCGTTGGCCTGCTGCTGCGCAAGGGCAATCGCATCGTCGGCGTCACCGAAGCCGGGGCGGCAGTGCTGGGGGTCGCGCAACGCATGCTGCGCGACGCCGACAGCGTGCGCAACATCGGCGCCGAATTCACGCAGCAGCAATCCGGCCGCCTGGTGATCGCAACCACGCACATCCACGCCCGCTATGTACTGCAGCGCGTCATCAAGGAATTCATGAACAGCCATCCCCGGGTGCAGCTGGTGCTGCGCCAGGGCGGCCCGGCGCAGATCGCACAACTGGTCGCTGCCGGCGAAGCCGATCTCGGCATCAGCAGCGAACCGCCGGAACCGGTGGATGAACTGGTCATGCTGCCCTGCTCCAGACTGGACCGCAGCCTCATTACACGCGCGCGCCATCCACTGCTGAAGGAAAAACGGCTGACGCTGAAAATGCTCGCGGCCTATCCCCTGATCACGCTGGACCAGAGCTACGTCGGCGGTTCGGCAGTGCTGCGCGCATTCGAGAAGGCGCGGATTACACCAAACATCGTCCTGTCGGCGATCGACGCCGACGTCATCAAGACTTATGTCGAACTGGGGCTGGGCATTGCAATCCTGCCCACGGTGGCCTACGAGCCGGCGCGCGACCGCAATCTGCGCGTGAGGGATGCCAGCAGTTTGTTCGACCCCACCAGCACGCGCATCGAAATCCGCCGCAGCAGTTTTCTGCGCGACTACATGTACGATTTCATCCGGCTGGTGGCGCCAACCTGGAACCGCGACATGATCGACCAGATCATGCGCGCCGGTCCGCGCTG
>JANNHN010000369.1:0-2065 GCA_031404395.1 Betaproteobacteria bacterium | reverse complement strand
AAGCGGGATCGAACCGCTGACCTCTTGCATGCCATGCAAGCGCTCTCCCAGCTGAGCTATACCCCCACGAGAGCGGCGGATTATACCGATGCGACCCTGCCCTGTAAACCGCGAAACTACTCCGGAAACGCCGCCAGTTCCTGCGCCATGCGCGCCAGCACCTCTGCGCGGCCCACCAGTTCCAGCGTGGCGTCAATTGACGGCGATTGCGGCCCGCCGGTGACCATCACCCGCAGCGGCATGGCGAATTTCGGCATTTTCAACTGGTGGTCAGCCAGTACGGTTTTCAATGCCGCAGCGATGGTTTCGCGTCGCCACTCCACAGTTTCGAGTTTCGCGCGGAATGCGACCAGCGCGGGCTTCACTTCAGCGGCGTAATGCTGCTGTCGCAGCGCATCCGCGGGTTCGATGCGCCGGTAAAAATAAACCGCGGCATCCGCCAGCTCTTCGATGGTACTGACGCGCTCCTTCAGCAATGCCGCGACGCGCTCCAGCGACGGCCCGCCGGCAATGGTGCAGCCATCGCGCTCCAGAAAAGGCGCCATCAACGCCGCGAGACGCCGATCGTCGGCTGCTTTCAGGTACTGCTGGTTGAGCCAGCCCAGTTTCTCCGGATCGAAGCGCGCCGGCGAGCGGCTGACATGCGCCAGGTCAAACCATTCGACCAGTTGCTGCAGAGTGAATTTTTCTTCATCTCCGTGCGACCAGCCCAGCCGTGCCAGGTAATTGTTCAGCGCCTCGGGCAGATAGCCTTCTTCGTGATACTGCATCACGCTGACGGCGCCGTGGCGCTTCGACAGCCGTTCGCCGTCGGCGCCGAGAATCATCGGCAGGTGAGCAAACAGCGGCAGGTTTGCGCCCAGCGCGCGGTAGATGTTGATCTGCCGCGGCGTGTTGTTGACATGATCATCGCCGCGCACGACATGGGTGATGGCCATGTCGATGTCGTCGATGACCACGCCGAAGTTATAGGTCGGGATGCCGTCGGCGCGCAGGATCACCAGATCATCGAGCTCGGCGTTGGCCACGGTGATCGGCCCCTTGACCAGATCGCCGAACGTCACCTCACCGGCATCCGGATTGCGAAAGCGTATGACCGGCTGCATGCCGGCGGGCGGCTTCAACCCCAGACGTTTTGCGTTCTCCGGACGCCAGCGGCCGTCGTAGCGCGGCTTGTCGCCGCGCGCGCGCTGCGCTTCGCGCAGGATATCGATCTCCTCGCGCGTGGCATAGCAGTGATAAGCATGGCCCTGCGCCAGCAATGTCTCCGCCGCAGCCTTGTATCGATCCAGCCGCTGCATCTGGAAATACGGGCCTTCGTAATCGAGGCCCAGCCAGCGCATGCTGTCGAGTATTGCCTGCGTTGACTGTTCTGTGGAACGCTCGCGATCGGTATCCTCGACGCGCAGGATGAACGTGCCGCCGCGCTGTCTGGCATAAGCCCAGCAGAACAGCGCCGTGCGCGCGCCGCCGATGTGCAGATAACCGGTGGGGCTGGGAGCAAAACGGGTGCGTATCATGAGTGGTCGGAGAATTGCGCCGGGAAAGGACGCTATTTTACGTCACGCTGCTGTCGAGGTCGTCACACCGGCAGCGGTTTGTCGGTCATCCGCCTCCGGTGTTAAAATCCGCGCCGGCCCCGGGCGGTTAACTCAGCGGTAGAGTGCCACCTTCACACGGTGGAAGCCACTGGTTCGATCCCAGTACCGCCCACCAATCCCTTCCTGCAGTTCCCGTACGACATCCAATGTGCGCCGGCGCATGATGCTGCCGCGTCACCACGCAGCAGCTATACTCGCAACTTCCCCTTGCGAGTCGATGCCGTGCCCGATCACTACATTCCGCTGCTGACGCCGCCGCCGGTGCAAGACACGCCGGCGCTGTGGTTCGCTTTCCAGCGCTCGTCTATCCTGGTGCAGAGCGCGGAATCCGCGGCACTGCCCTGCTGCAGCGCCCTCTCCGATCACGGCCTGGCGCCGGTGCGCAGCCTGTACCTGGGTCTGCTCGGCGACCAGCACTGCTATGCCGCCGAGATCGGTGAATCGCATCCGCTGCCGGTGGGCTG
>JANNHN010000368.1:0-16907 GCA_031404395.1 Betaproteobacteria bacterium | reverse complement strand
TGACGGCCAGAAGCTCGGCGTCGATTTCATCGACATCAACATGATCCAGATTTTCAAGGACAACAAGATCGACTGGGTCGATGGCATGACGCCGATGATGGAAGCGCGCGCCGTCAAGAACGAAGACGAGCACGAATGCATGCGCCAAGTCGGCGCCATCGGCGACGCCGCGCACTGGGAATTCATGAAATTCCTGAAGCCGGGTCTCACCGAAAATCAGTTGACCGCACACATCATGCAGTTCCTCTACAACATTCCGGGCATGGAAGACGTCGAGGACGTGATCGTGTCGTCGGGCCTCAATACCTGGCCCAACTGGCGCAACTTCTCCGACCGTATCATCAAGCCGGGCGACATGGTGTTCATGGATCTCGCTGCGCTGACCTGGAACGGTTACAAGTCCTGCTACTACCGGACTTACATGGTGGGCCGCGAGCCGAATCAGGAGCAGAAGGACGTGTACGCGCAGGCGCTGGGCTGGCTCTACGACTCGATCAAGGCAGTCAAAGTCGGCGTCACCACCCGCGACATCGCATTGAAGTGGCCGTCAGCCAAAGAAACCTGGGGCTATGAGGAAGAAGACCAGGCAGCAGCCAACCTGTGGGGCCACGGTCTCGGTCTCGCACAATACGACCAGCCGGTGATTTCCCGCATCTGGTCGCTGGATCATCCGATCGAAATCAAGGAAGGCATGGTATTCGCGCTCGAAACCCAGCACGGCAAGACCCATCAGTGGGGCGTGCGTATCGAGGAAATGCTGATCGTACACAAGGACAGCGTCGAGATCGTTTCGAACTTCCCGGTGGAACAGATCACCGTGGTCGATCCGATGCCGGGTTACTGCAACTACGGCAAACTGCCGGGACGGTAATCCGCCCCGGTTTTGCCCAACACGGCCGGCGGGCGCCCGCGTCCCCGGCCGCTTTTTATTGGAGGGTGGCGGTTAATCGCTGCCCGCCTGCGCGCATGACACGATTCCAGGTTCACCCATGGCCTCAGTGATGAAAACCGCGGCGCTCGCAGCACCGCGGCGTTTCAGCATGGTCTCGCGGCCGCTGCCGGTCGTGGGGCCTGGTGAAGTGCTGATCCGCACTGCCGCCACTGCGGTCTGCCATACCGACCTCGGCATCTACACCGGCGAGCATCCCGGCGTGAAATACCCGGTCGTGCTCGGCCATGAATCCACCGGCACCATTGAAGCAGTCGGCGACGACGTCACCGGCTTCAAGCCGGGACAACCGGTCATCATCAACCCGATTATTTCCTGCGGTCATTGCGATTCGTGCCGTCGCAATGCACAGCAGCTGTGCCGCAATGCCGGTTTGTTTGGCCGCGAAGTGGACGGCTCGCTGAGCGAATTCGTCTGCCTGCCGGTGCGCTACGTGCATGCGCTGCCGCCGCACATGCCGCTGGCGGACGCCACGCTGATTGAAACCCTGGCCACGGTGCGCCACGCCCAGCAGCGTCTGGGCATCGCCGCCGGCGAGTCCGTGGTCGTGCTGGGCATGGGTACTACCGGCCTGCTCCATGCGCAGCTCGCTGCACTGGCCGGTGCGACACCGGTGATCGTGGTCTCCCGCACGCAATGGAAACTCGACATGGCGATGCGCATGGGCGCCAGCCATGCCATCACCACCAGCGCTGAACAGTCCGTAGCCGAGGTGCTGCGGCTGACCGGCGGTAACGGTGCCGATATTGTCATCGACACCGTCGGCGGCGATGCCACGCTGCAGGCCGGCATCGACATGCTGCGCCCCGGCGGACGTTTTTCGCCTTATGCCGTCAGCCACGCCTGCTGCCCCACCTTCACCACATTTCCGCTGTACTACAAGGAAATCAGCATCATCGGTTCGCGTGCGCTGTCGCCCTCGGATATGGAACCCTCGATTGCGCTGGTGGCCTCAGGCAGCATCGATGTGGCCGGTTTCGTATCGGCAACTTATCCGCTGTCGCGCACTGCCGAGGCCTTTGAAGAATACGAACGTAACCCTGGCCGCGTATTGCGCATCGTTATCGATGGCCGTGAAAGTTGAGTTGAACCGCCATGCCTCTGCAACCTCTCGTTATCCCCATCACTGACCCGTTTGCGCGGGACCCCGGTCGTTTTGGCCCCAAGGGCGCCAACCTGGCTACGCTGACGCAAGCCGGCCTGCCTACGCCCGGCGGTTTCTGCGTCGATGCCGAAGCCTATCGCCATCAGATACGTGCGCTCGGGCTGGAAGCATCGGCACGCGGCGCCTTCGCCACTGACAGCGGTCCGCAGGCCCGGCGTTACGCTCTGGATATGAAACTTGGCCTGATGGACAAGCCCATAGTGCCGGAACTCGAATCGCAGTTGCTCGCGGCGTGGCGACAGCTCGCTGAACAATCCGGAACACCCATCGTCGTGCGCTCCTCCGCACTGGTTGAAGACCGTTACGGATCGAGCTTCGCCGGTCAATTTGAAAGTTTTCTGGATCTTGATAACGAAACTGATTTTCTGACTGCGGTCCGCTCATGCTGGGCGGCGCTGTGGATGACACGCGCGCTGCGCTACATGGCGACGCATGACATCGATCCGTCCGAGACCGCGATGGGCCTGATCATCCAGCCGCTGGTCAAAGCGCGCGCCGCCGGCGGTGCTCTGAGCCAGACCGCGGGCGGCGATCTGCTGATCAACGCCACGCCGGGCCTCGGCTCGGCCATAGCGCAGGGTGAAGTCACGCCCGACCGCTATGTACTCGACCGCAACGCCGTGCTGAAAGAAACCGTGGCAGCGCCGACGCAGTATCACGCTGTCAGCTGCGCGCACCGCCCCGCGCTGGCGCCGCGTGCGCGCAAAGTCGTCGAACCCTGCCTGACGCCGGCACAAGCCGCTGAACTTGGCCGCTACGTGCTGCGCATCGAAAAATTGATGAGTATGGACGTCGAAATTGAATGGGCGATGGACGATGGCGGTTTCAAACTGCTGCAGTCACGCCCACTGCACCTGGAACCTGAGCATGAGCATGTCACGGACGAACTCTGGCTGCGTCAGCCGCATTTGCTGGGCCAGGCCGCGGGGGCGGGCTGGACCACCGGCCTCGCCTGCGTCATCAACTGTGAATGTGAATTGTCGCGCGTCGCACCCGGCGCGGTACTGATTACCAAGATGGCGGGTCCTGCGCTGTCGCAGATACTGCCGCGGGTGTCCGGTGTGGTCGCCGAGCTCGGCGGCAGCACCTCACACCTCGCCTCGCTGGCCCGTGAGCGCGGCATCCCGATGGTGCTCGGCGTACCCAACGCGACGACGCGCATCCCCGAAGGATCCATGGTTTCTGTGGATGGCGTATCCGGCGTCGTGCGCTGGATGCACTCCGAACTGCAGGCCCCGCAACCCGTGAGGATGATATGACGCAACGCATACGCGGCATTACCGATGAACAGGCCACCGGCCCGACGAAAGACCTGTTCGATGCATCGAACAAAATGCTGGGTCGCACCGCCAATCTGATGCGCATCCTGTCGCACAGTCCGTATGTGGCGCGCTGGATCCTGCCCTTCATCGCCGCGGTGCGCCAGCCCAACGCCGGCGCAGTATCGGCTGTGCGTTTGCGTAACCTCGCCGTGTTGAAAACATCGATCATCAACGACTGCCATTACTGAACGGAACACAACTACGTGCTTGGTCAAGCACTGGGTCTGAAAGACGAAGAGTTTGATGCGCTCAAAGACGACTATCAGGCGAGCCCGCTGTTCAATGCCAGAGAGAAAGCGGCGATTGCCTGGTCGGAAGCCATGACGCTGAACACCGCCAAGCGTGACAACAAGGTATGGGACGCGCTGCGCAAGGAATTCAATGACGCGGAAATCGTCGAAATCTCGATGGCCTGCGCCATGTTCAACATGATCAACAGGCTCAACGATTCATTCCGCACCGAGCTGGAGAGTGCGGAATACAACCGTCGTCAGCATGGCGCGGTCGGCATCACGCGGGCTGCGCTGGAAGACTACGCCTGCACCATCTGCAACAGCGCAAAAAATTAACTCCTGCCCCGCATGCCGCAACGCGCCCGCATTTACATTACCCAGCCCATTGCGCTGAGCGCCATCGCTCGCCTGCAGGCCGTCGCCGACGTGCGCTGGAACACGGATCCGCTGCACATCATGACGCAGGCGGAGCTGATCACTGCCGCGCGCGATAACGACATTCTGTTCTGCCTGCTGCACGATCACGTGAGTGCCGCGGTGATCAACGCCAATCCGCAGCTCAGGGCGGTGGCATCGATGACCATTACCCCCGCCGACATCGACATCCCCGCAGCTACCGCGCATAAAATCCCGGTCACGGTGATTCCGGCGCTGTTGCTCGACGATGCAACCTCTGATCTGGCGTGGGGGCTGCTGCTGTCACTGGTGCGGCGCGTCACCGAGGGCGACCGGCTGCTGCGATCCGGGACCTTTCCCGGATCGCAGTCCTGCTACATGGAAGGCGGCGGCATTACCGGCAAGACACTGGGCATCGTCGGCATGGGTGGCGTGGGCCGCGCTGCGGCTGCCCGCGCCCGCGCTTTCAAGCTGCACGTGATCTATCACGACCCCAAACGCATCCCGGCAGCCGATGAGCAGGCGCTGGGCGTCAGCTGGGTGCCGTTCGAGCAATTGCTGGCTGAATCCGATTTCATTTCGATCCACGCCAAACTGATTCCCGAAACACGCCACCTTTTCAACGACGCTGCGTTCGCACAAATGAAGCCTGCCGCGTACTTGATCAATACGGCGCGCGGCCCCATCGTCGATGAACAGGCGCTGGTGCGCGCACTGCGCAACAAGCGCATCGCCGGCGCCGGGCTCGATGTGTATGAAAACGAACCGATGCCGCATCCCGAATTGCTAAAGATGGAGAATGTGGTGATGACGCCTCACACCGGCAGCGCGATCAGCGAGTTGCGCGCGGCGATGGCCCACGTCGTGGTTGATAACATACTTGCGCTGATCGATGGCAAACGGCCGCCGAACTGCTGGAATGCCGGGATTTACGGGCAATCATAAGTATTTGTTTTTATTGAATAATCAGACTTATCCTGGAGCACGCACCATGGCCGGAAAAACCAAAGTGGTACTGACCGATTACGTCTGGGAAGCAGTGGACGTGGAACGCAAGATTCTCGGTGACGGCGTCAATCTGGTGCCGCTGCAGACCAAGAAGCCCGAAGAATTCATCGCTGAGGCTGCCGACTGCGTGGCCCTGCTCAACACCTATGCCGGCCCGATCACCGCGGACGTGATGGCAAAAATGCCCCAGTGCAGGATCATCGCCCGTTACGGCATCGGCGTGGACACCATTGACCTCGAAGCTGCAACCAAAGCCGGCATTATCGTCACCAACAATCCGACCTACTGCATCGACGAAGTCGCCGAACACACCATGGCGCTGCTGCTGTCGGCAGCGCGCAAGATTACTTTCTACGATCGGCAGGTGCGCTCCGGCCAATGGGCTGTGCCGCCGGGCAAACCGATCCAGCGTATCTCCGGCAGCACCATCGGGCTGGTGGGTTATGGCAACATCGCGCGCCAGGTCGCGGTACGGGCGGCGGCCTTCGGCATGAAAGTGCTGTTCGCCGACCCTTTCATCAAGCAGGGCCAGTTCAATACGCCGGGCGACAAGGTTGAGCTCGACCAGTTGCTTGCGCAGTCGGATTTTGTGTCGCTGCATCCGCCGCTGACGCCGCAGACGCGCAAGCTGATGAACGACGACGCTTTCGCCAAAATGAAAAAAGGTTCAGTGCTGGTCAACTGCTCACGCGGTCCAGTGGTTGATACCGACGCGCTGGTACGCGCACTCGACGCCGGAAAAATCGCCGGCTGCGCACTCGACACGACAGACCCGGAACCCCTGCCCGACCCGCATGCGCTGCGCAGCCGTGAGAACGTGATCATCAATCCGCATGCTGCGTGGTACAGTGAACAAGCCATGCAGGGCCTGCAAGCGGGCGCCCCCAACGAGGTGCGCCGCGTGCTGGCCGGCGAATGGCCGATCAACGTCGTCAACCCGGCTGTGCGCGGCAAAAACCGTGCGGGTCTCTGAACCACAGCAGCCTTTATCTTCAACTGCACAGGAATGCCCCATGAAACTCTGCCGCTATGGAAAAGATGGATTTGAAAAACCCGGCGTCATCGACGCACAAGGCAAACTTCGTGATTTGTCGAAGATCATTGCCAACATCGACGCTTCGAACCTGGCGCCGCGTGAACTCGAACGCCTCTCCCGGATCAAGCCGGAATCGCTGCCGGTGGTCGCCGGCAACCCGCGCATGGGCGTGCCCTTCACCGGGATTTCCAAATATGTGGCCATCGGGCTCAACTATTCCGACCACGCTGCCGAAGCCGGCATGGCGGTACCTACCGAGCCGATCATTTTCTACAAAGCCACCACCTCCATCTGCGGCTCGGACGACGACACCATCCAGCCGCGCAATTCAACCAAGCTCGACTGGGAATGCGAACTGACCATCGTCATCGGCAGCAAGGCGCAATATGTATCCGAGGCCGATTCGCTGAATTACGTCGCCGGCTACTGCGTCGCCAATGATGTGTCCGAGCGCGCCTTCCAGTTGCAATCCTCGCAGTGGGACAAGGGCAAGGGCTGCGACACCTTCGGCCCGGTGGGTCCGTGGATGGTGACCAGGGACGAGATTCCCGATCCACAGAACCTGCACATGTGGCTGGACGTCAACGGCAAGCGCATGCAGGACGGCAACACCAAAACCATGATTTTCGGCGTGAAGAAACTGGTGTCCTACTGCAGCCACTACATGACGCTGCTGCCCGGCGACATCATCTGCACCGGCACCCCGCCCGGCGTCGGCATGGGCGTCAAGCCGAATCCGGTATGGCTGAAGCCCGGCGATGTAGTGGAACTGGGCATTGAGGGACTGGGCCGGCAGCGCCAGAAAATCATCGCAGCACGCTGAATAACCTGCGGCGCAGCCTCGCAAGCTCCAGGCTGTCGGCAGAGATTTTTCATCACAATATCAACATAACTAATTGTTTTTATTTATTTAAATGATAAACGCCGCCATCGTCGGTCTGGGCTGGTGGGGCAAGAACATCGCCGACGCCGTGCAGGGCAAGAGCACCAAACTGCGCTTCGTGCACGGCGTCACCCAGGAACTCGACGCCACGCGCGCATACGCGCAAGCACAGGGATTCAAACTCTCCGCGACACTGGACGCAGCGCTCGCTGATCCCGCAGTACAGGCCGTGGTGCTGGCCACGCCTCACTCGCTGCACGCCGACCAGGTCGTGCAGGTCGCGCGCGCAGGCAAGGCCGTGTTCTGCGAAAAGCCGCTGTCGCTGACGCGGGTCGACGCCGAGCGCGCGGTCGCCGCGTGCAAGCAGGCCAGGGTGCCCATCGGCGTGGGCCAGAACAAACGTTTCTGGCCGTCGATGAGTGAACTGCGCCACGTGGTCGCCAGCGGCGCGCTGGGCCGCATCATGCATGTCGAAGGCCACTACAGCAACGAACATTCCAGCAAATTCTTTGCGCCGTGGCGTGATCTGCCCAACGAAACCCCGGGGGCTGGCATGACCGGCACCGGCATCCACATCCTCGACGCCTTTGCCAATATCGCCGGGCCAGCAGAAAAGATCACCGCACAGTTCATTTCCCACCGCACCGGCGCCGACCCGCGCGACACCGTCTCGGTACTGTTCAAATTTGCCAACGGCATCAGCGGCTTCCTCGGCGCCGTGCGCGCCTCCCCCATTTACTTCCGCGTGCATGTCTTCGGCGACGCAGGCTCGGTCGAAGCGCTGGACGAAACACGCACCATCATCCGTCTGAAAGGCGGCAAGACTGAGGTGAGGGATTTCCCGAAAATCGACTCGGTGCTGACGGAGATGGATGCATTTGCCGATGCGGTGGCAGGCAAGGCTCCCTACCCGATCACCACGGAAGAAATGGTCAACACCATTGCCTCGTTCGAGGCGGTGATTCAGTCGATTGCCGCAGGCAGCACGGTCGGGCTGCGATAGCAAAGCACCGGCGCGCGCTCAGGCAGCGCGGCTGCGAAAGATCCTGAACAACTCCGCCAGATCCACTGCGTCGAGCATGTTTTTGACGATCAGCCCCAGTTCGGTGTCGCCCTCGATCTCCAGCTCGCGGTTGAAAAACAGCGTATCCGGATCTTCCTGCCGCGCCAGCAGGCGCAAGAATGCGGAGACATCGGCACGCAGCGTCAGGTCATAATCGCGGAGATCGCCCAGCAACGGCTGCGCCATGCCATTGCGCCAGATCAATCGCGCTTCACTGCCGGCATCGACCGCCACCACGCGGAAAGTACGCTGTTCCAGTTGCGCGATACCGTCCCGCGGCAGTATGCGCATGCGTACGGCCAGGTTCAGCGCCGTACACAGCGCAACGGCATGCGGCCATTGCGGCAGCCGCGCGCCCAACTTCGCCATCGCAGCAGGCAGCCGGAAATGCGGAATGCGCATGCGGCGTGCGGCGTCCAGGCTCATGACGGTTGCCGCGGTACCGCTGCGGGGCCGGTACGCTGTCCCTGCTCGATCCCGGCGCGGCCGAACCAGTAGCCGTCCACCATGCCTTCGGCATGCCAGGCCGGATCGGATGCCGGTGCATCATGGACATTACGGCACGCTGCGGCAAATGCAGCCACGATTGCGGGCATATGCGCGGCCTGCGGGCTGATGCGGACGGCGTCGATGGCCAATTCGTGCAGCATCGGCATCTGCGCCAGCAAGTTGTAACACTGGGCGGACATTGTCTGGATGCCGTTGATGCGCAGGAAATCCTGGCCTTCGCGCGTTTTCAGGACCATACCGCCGAGATGATCCAGGCATTTGAACTGGCAGTCATCCTTGTTCAGGTTGTAGTACCGCGCCGTGAAGCAGCGCGCCGAGAACGCCAGCGGCAACGGCCCGAAGGCAAACACCTCCGTCTGCAATCCGGCAGGCCGGCTCCGGTGCAGCATCCCGACCATATCCCTTGATGCCTCCAGCGGCGGCACCCAGCGGACTGCGCCAAGTCCGGCGTAGCTCTGCAGCGTCGCTTCGTTATAGATGTTCAGGTGCGATCCGGCGACGAACGGGTGCCGGCGCCTGAGCAGGTTCACCGCACCGAGGTCATTGGCCTCGATCAGGCAGCCCGGCAATTCCGCGGCGCCGTCGATCAGGCGCTGCAGCTCCTTCAGATCGCTCGCGGATTCCAGCAAGGCGCGCGCGGACAGCACGACCTCCTTGCCGGCTGCCGCAAGCCTCCGCGCCAGATCGAGCCAGTCCGCGACGCGCAATTCCTTGCGGCGCGCGCAAATCACTTCGCCCAGATAGACGATATCGATATCCGGGTTGTCGCGCACCGCATCGTAAAACGCCAGGACATCCGGCTTGGGCCAGAAAAACAGCAGCGGTCCCAGTGCGATTTTCATGCGGTGTTTATTCAGCGCCAGGGCCGGCTGTAGGCGCCCAGCGTCGCCTGCTGGCCTTCCGACAGACGGGCGAGTTCCTGCTGCCAGTCCGGCCGGACCTGGTAGTGATCGGCATCCGCGGCGAGCTGATCCAGCGCCGCGCGCAGCGTCCGCGTGACCTGCGCCACATAGGTCGGGCTGCGCTGGCGCCCTTCGACCTTGATTGCAGCCACGCCGATACGGACGATATCAGGCAGGATCGGCAGCACATTGAGGCTGGTGGGTTCCTCCAGCGCATAATAAGTGGCACCCGCGACCTCAAAGCGCCCTTTGCACAGGGTCGGGTACCCGGCGGGCTCGTGGTCGCCGAAACGGTCGATCAGGATCCCGTTAAGCCGCGCATCCATGGCGCCGGGTTTCTTGTCCCATTTCACATATTTGGCCGGAGAGCAGGCACCGACGGTGTTGGGTGACTCGCCGCAGGCATAAGACGACAGCCAGCAGCGTCCTTCGTTCATCACGCACAGGCTGCCGAAACCGAAAACTTCAATTTCCACGGCGGTATTGCGGATCACCTGTTCCACCTGGGCGAGCGTCAGTACGCGCGGCAGCACCGCGCGCCGGATGCCGAACTCCGCGGCGGCAAAATTGACCGCTTCATGATTGGTCGCCGAGCCCTGCACCGACAGATGCAGCCGCAGGCCGGAATGGCGCCGGCTGGCATATTCGAGCAGACCGATGTCGGCCAGCAGTACCGCATCGACGCCCAGATCGGCAGCCGCATCCACCGCACGCTGCCAGTCCGCGACGCGACCGGGCTGTGGAAAGGTGTTGATTGCCAGCAGCACCTGTTTGCCGCGCGATTGCGCATAGCGGATGCCCTCCGCCATTGTTTTCGCGTCGAAATTGAGACCGGCGAAATTGCGGGCATTGGTGTCGTTCCTGAAGCCCAGATAAACGGCGTCAGCGCCGCAGTCGATCGCGGCTTTCAGCGCCGGCAGACTGCCGGCCGGACAAACCAGATCGGGCAGTAACTCAGCAGGCATATCTCGGGGAAGGCAGTATGCTCATGTCAGGGACGCACTGTAGCTGCCGACCAGCTGGATATGTTTGAGTTAAATCAAACCTTCGACATTGCGTGTAACCATGCCACGCGGATTTTCCACCGGAACCACAGTGCTGCCATCAGGACAGGCCTGGGGAGGTGCAGTCGCAAACAACCGGGGCGCCCCCGGCGCCCTGTTACTTGAATCCCCTATCTCTGCGGTGTTTCGGTCGGTTGCGGAGAATCCGTCGCCGGCGGTTGCCCGCCTTGCTCGGTCGGATAATCGTGGTCTGCCCCCTATTATTCCATCAGAACCAGACCGCCACAGATGTAGGTAACTGAGCAACCGTGAATTTGTGCGTTGCACGAGCAGCCGCAACGGATCGCTACCCGTCATGTCACAAGTCGATGCCCGGCGCGATGCGTGTAGACTATTTGCTGCCTGGCGCATGGATCGAACCACGGGACAAGCCATCAGGAATTCGAACCTTGCTTCACCTCTCTGAGAAACATAGATGAAATACAAGGACTACTACAACGTTCTCGGTATTGAGCGTAGTTCCAGTGCCGATGATATTAAAAAGGCTTACCGAAAACTCGCCCACAAATATCATCCGGATGTGTCCAAAGATCCCCAGGGGGAGGAAAAATTCAAGGAAGTCGCCGAAGCGTATGAAACTCTCAAGAATCCGGAAAAACGTGCCGCCTATAACCAGTTGGGCCGCCACCAATCCGGTGAGGATTTCCGGCCACCACCAGACTGGGGCCGGCAGTATGGCGACTCACAACATTCGTTCGATGAAGCCGATCTGGCTGATCTCTTTGCCGGGATGTCTGGCGGGCGGCATAGCGCCGGACCCGGTGGCGCGCAAATCCGCATGCCCGGCCAGGATTACGACGTCACCGCACGGATCTCGCTGGAGGACGCGTATCGTGGCACTCAGATCGAACTGAATCTGGTTGTCACCGAACCCGATGCGAAGGGGCATCTCCATCGCATGCCCCGCACGTTCAAGGTCAACGTCCCCAAAGGCGCCAGCGATGGCCAGCGACTGCGACTTGCCGGCAAAGGCGGCAAAGGCTTCAATGGCGGACGCGATGGCGATCTTTACCTGAATATCGCGTTAAATCCGCATCCGCTGTTTCGGGTGACAGGGCATGAACTGTATCTCGATTTGCCGTTGGCGCCTTGGGAAGCGGTATTGGGCACGACCGTGGAAGTGCCGACACTGGGCGGACCGGTGCGCCTGAAAGTACCGCCGAATACGCAAGCCGGACAACAACTGCGCCTGGCCGGGCGTGGCCTGCCTAAACCCCATGGCAAGGCAGGCGATCTGTTCGCCATCGCGCAAATTGTCGTACCCGCTGCAACCACTGACCGCGAACGTGAGTTGCTTGAACAACTTGCGGCAGAGTCGAAATTTGATCCGCGCAAGCATTTGCATACGGAGGCGTGAAATGAAAACCGGACATCCTGAAGCAGTATGGCTGACCGAGAACCGTGAGTTCTCATTGGCAGATCTCGTGGAACTGTCAGGTCTGCCGGAAACAGAGTTGCGTGAACTTGTGGATTACGGCGCCATCACCCCCGTCGATCCGGAGGCCTCAACCTGGGTTTTCAGCGGGCAATGTCTGCTGACGGTACGCACAGCATGCCGCCTCCGTATCAGCTTCGACCTCGAGCCGCACGGAGTGGCCTTGACGGTTGCGCTGCTGGACCGGATCCATGAACTCGAAGCGCAACTACGCAGTCTGCGCGCGCAATTACCGCATTACCCTCGATAAAAACCATTGCAACCCATTATTTTTATTTATAAATTAAATAAGCGCGGGGCGTGACACCAAAAAAAGAGGGCGCTTCGGTGCCCTCTTTTTTTCCATAATTCACCGCTCCTATTGCTGCGGCGTCTCAGTCTGCGGCTGATCCGTTGCCGGCGGCTGCCCGCCCTCTGCGGCCGGCGGTGCGTCTTCGGCTTGTTTGCGCGCGCGCTTTTCTTCCTTTTTCTGCTTCTTGGCCAGTTCCCGTTGCCGTTTGGCAAACCCGTAGTTTGGTTTCATCGGCGTCTCTCCTTAATAAAAAATAAAACGGCGATAGCGCATCAGCGCCATCGCCGCGGGTGTTGCAACCGGAATGGAGAGGCTGCTTATAGCGCCTTCTCCAACGCGTGTCGCTGCGCGGTCATTTCAGCAGGCAGACGCGATTTCAGTTTACTGAACAGCTCATCATGGTCTTTGACTTCCGCGCGCCATGCGTCGTGATCAACGTGGGTCAGCTCGTCAAAAACTGCACGGCTGAAGCCGGGCATGCCCTGCCATTCCATGTCTTCATAGCGCGGCATGTGGCCGAGCGGGGTTTCGGTCGCGCCCGATTTGCCCTCGCAGCGATCGACCACCCATTTCAGCACGCGCATGTTGTCGCCGAAACCGGGCCACATGAATTTGCCGTTGGAGTCGCGGCGGAACCAGTTGACCGCAAAAATCTTCGGCGGCACTTTGACTTTGGCGCCAACGTTGAGCCAGTGCCTGAAGTAGTCGCCGAAGTGATAACCGCAGAACGGCAGCATCGCAAAAGGGTCGCGGCGCACCACGCCGACCTTGCCGACGATGGCCGCAGTGGTTTCGGAAGCCATGGTGGCGGCGAGATACACGCCGTGTTGCCAATCCTTGGCTTCGGTGACCAGCGGCACGGTGGTCGTGCGGCGACCACCGAACAGGAAGGCGCTGATCGGCACGCCGGCAGGGTTTTCCCAGTCGGCATCCATCGACGGAATCTGTGAAGCATGTACCGTGAAGCGCGAGTTCGGATGCGCTGCAAGGCGTCCGCTTTCCGGGATCCACGTTTGGCCAGTCCAGTCGGTCAGGTGTGGCGGCGGCTCCTTGCTCAGCCCTTCCCACCACACGTCGCCGTCATCAGTCAGCGCGACGTTGGTGAATATGGTGTTGCTCTTCAGCGCGGCGAGACAGTTGGCGTTGGTTTCTTCCGAGGTGCCGGGAGCGACGCCGAATGCGCCGGCTTCAGGGTTGATGGCATAGAGCCGGCCGTCCGGACCCGGTTTGATCCACGCAATGTCTTCGCCGATGGTGGTGACTTTCCAGTCGGAGAGCGCCTTGGGCGGGATCAGCATGGCCAAGTTGGTCTTGCCGCAGGCGCTGGGGAATGCCGCTGCGATGTAGTGTTTTTTGCCGCCGGGAGGCTGGATGCCGAGAATCAGCATGTGTTCGGCGAGCCAGCCCTGTTCTTTCGCCATGATCGAGGCAATGCGCAGCGCGAAGCATTTCTTGCCGAGCAGCGCATTGCCGCCGTAGCCGCTGCCGAATGACCAGATCAGTTTCTCTTCCGGGAAATGCGTGATGAACTTGTGTTCCTTGTTGCTCGGCCACGGAATGTCACGCTCGCCCGGTTTGAGCGGCATGCCGACCGAATGCAGGCACGGCACGAAGGCGCCATCCTTGCCCAGCACGTCGAGCACCCTGCGGCCAATGCGGGTCATGATGCGCATGCTGACCACGACGTACGGCGAATCGGTCAACTCGATGCCGATGTGGGAGATGTGTGAGCCCAGCGGACCCATGCTGAACGGGATCACATACATGGTGCGCCCACGCATGCAGCCGTCGTAGAGCTTGCTCATGGTCGCCTTCATTTCTTCCGGGGCGATCCAATTGTTGTTGGGACCGGCGTCGTCCTTGTTTTTGCTGCAGACGAAGGTGCGCTCTTCCATCCGGGCGACGTCATCCGGGTCCGAACGGGCCAGAAAACAGCCCGGGCGCTTTGCCTGGTTCAGACGGATCATCGTGCCGGCGGCGACCATTTCGTTGCACAGGCGATCGTATTCTTCCTGTGAACCGTCGCACCACACAATGCAATCCGGTTTCGTCAATCGGGCCGCTTCGCCCACCCAGGCCTTCAGCCTGGCATGGGTGACATAGGCAGGTGCGTCCATCGCCGGCGCGATCGGCGCCTTGGTGGCGGGCTGGTTCATCAGAGACTCCTCGTGCAAAACCGTTGGATTTTTCTAAAAAACAAAGGCAAAGCGAAACTTGAAGGTCCCGCTCTGCCAAATTGGGGTGAATTTTACCGGATTTCCGGCACAACTGCCCTGCCGGATACGTCTTGCCACATCGCGAAACGCGGGGCTTCAGTCAATAAAAATGACTGTCCGATCAGACGGTTGCAGCGTGCGACCGACGCCCGTAGAACAAAATCGCCGCGCCGGTCACCAGCAGAAACGGCACCGCGCCGTAGTTCATGACCTCCCAGCCGCGCGCCGAAAACAGCCAGCCCGAGGATGCCGAACTGATGGCCATGGTGATGAAAATCGCCATGTCGTTGGCGCCCTGCACTTTGGCCCGTTCCGACGGCGTATGGGTTTCGGTGAGTAGCGTGGTGCCGCCGACGTACATGAAATTCCAGCCCACGCCGATCAGCATCAGCGCGATCCAGAAATGCATGACTTCGACGCCCTGCAGCGCGATGGCGACGCAGGCCAGGCTCAGCAGCACGCCGGCGAACAGGATGGCGCGCACACCGAAGCGCTGGATCAGCGAGCCCGTCACGAACGATGGTGCAAACATCGCAATGACATGCCACTGGATGACGAAGACCGCGTCGCTGAACGGATGCTCGCAGGCTTTCATCGCCAGCGGCGTCGCCGTCATCAGCAGGTTCATCACGCCGTAGCCGACGGTACCGGACAGCACCGCTACCAGGAACGCCGGCTGGCGCGCAATTTCGGCCAGCGGCCGGCCGTGATCCTTCTGCTCGGCCGCGGTCAGGCGCGGAATGTTCATCATGCGCTGCAACGCCAGCGCAATCACGCAAAAACCGATCAATGCCAGGTAACTGCCAAGAAATTCCGCCGGCAGAATATCTTTGGTGAACTTGCTGGTCTGCGGACCGAGTATGCCGCCGACCAGTCCGCCTGCCATGACCAGTGAAATGGCTTTGCTTTTGAAATCCGCGCTGGCAACATCGGCGGCGGCAAAGCGGTAATACTGGCCCGAGGCGTTGTACACGCCCATCACCAGAGTGCCCGCACACAGCGTCCAGAAGCTGTGGCTATAGACGGCAAAACCGCAAATCAGCGCGCCGAGTATGCCGACCAGTGTGCCGATGCTGAAACCGTCGGTCCGGCCGATGCGCCGCATCAGATGCGACATCGGCAGCGTAGTCAGCGCAGCGCCGATGACATAAAAAGTGACCGGCAGCGTCGCCAGCGACTTGTCGGCGGCCAGTGCGTAGCCAGCCAGTCCGTTGATGGCGATCAGAATGGTGTTGTTGGTAAACAGCAACGCTTGCGTCGCGCATAACAGTGCAACGTTTTTCTTTTCGACAGTCAATTCGCGTGCGCCTTGACGGGGAATCAGCGTTTCTGGAACTGGGTTTTGCCGAACATCACCTCGCGCGCCTTGTCATCGACCGGGTTGGCGCTCGATTCATTATTCAGCACTTTCAGCGCACGCTGCACGGCAGGACGCGCGTTGATTGCATCGAACCAGCGCTTGGCGTTCGGATACTCGCTCATGTCGATGCCGCGGCTTTCGGCATTGCGCATCCACGGGAAGATCGCCATGTCGGCGATGGTGTATTCATTGCAGGACACGAATTTCGACTGCGCAAGCTGCTTGTCGAGCACATGGGTCAGCCGGTTGGCTTCATTGGTGTAACGCTCGACGGCGTATTCGATCTTGTCCTTGGCATAACGGCGGAAATGATTGGCTTGGCCGAACATCGGGCCGACGCCGCCCATTTGCCACATCAGCCATTGCGTACAACTCCAGCGCTGCGCCAGATCTGCAGGCAGGAATTTGCCGGTTTTGGATGCGAGATACAGCAGAATCGCGCCCGACTCCATCAGCGACAGCGGCTTGCCGCCGGGACCGTCGGGATCGACCATGGCCGGAATCCGGTTGTTCGGGCTGATTTTCAGGAACCCGGGCTTGAACTGGTCGCCGGTGCGGATGTTCACGCCGTGTACCCGGTACGGCAACCCGGTCTCCTCCAGCATGATATGGACTTTGTGGCCGTTGGGAGTGGCCCAACTGTACAGATCAATCATGATGTCTCCGTGCACCAGTAATCAAAGCGGGGAAATTCAGGGCGATGAGTATAACGCAGGTCGCTTTCCGTTCCTGATAACCTTCACCAATTCACCATGATTTCCTCACGCGATTTTCTGCTGCCCGGCGGTACCCTGCCCGATGCCCGTCTGTTGTTGACGGCGCGTGGCTTGCGTGCGTTTGGCGACGGCTTTGTCAGCCTGCTGCTGCCGTATTACCTGACGCTGCTCGGCTACAGCGCACTGCAGGTGGGCTTGCTGGTCACGGCTACCCTGCTCGGTTCCGGCGTGCTGACGCTGGCCATCGGCCACGTGGCGCATCGTTATTCCAGCCGCAAGCTGCTGCTTGCCGCCAGCCTGTTGATGGCGGTCACCGGCATCGCGCTGTCGGTGACCACGGCGTTCTGGCCGTTGCTG
>JANNHN010000367.1:0-2027 GCA_031404395.1 Betaproteobacteria bacterium | reverse complement strand
TCCGTCCGGCAATTGCCGCTGGGCCTGCCCGATCTGCCGTTTCATGTGCGGCTCGACGCCTTGTCGGCATTTTTTACCGGCATGCTGGGCATTGCGGTCATCGGCATCTCGCTGTTCTCCGCCGGTTACTTCCGCCGCGCGCAGGGCGCGCCGCCAGGCCTGCTGTGTCTCCAGTTCCATGTGTTTCTGGCGAGCATGGTTATGGTGCTGCTCGCGGACGACGCTTATCTCTTCATGGTGGCGTGGGAAACCATGGCGATCACCTCCTACTTCCTGGTGACTACCAGCCACAAGATTCCGGAAGTCCGCAGCGCCGGCTTCCTCTATCTGCTGATCGCGCACATCGGCGCCATTGCCATCCTGCTGTGTTTTGGCGTTCTGCACGGCGGGCACGGAGACTACACGTTTGCCACGATGCGCCAGGTTGAACTCTCGACGTTCTGGTCGTCCGCGGCTTTTGCGCTGGCACTGTTCGGATTCGGGGCCAAGGCCGGCCTGCTGCCGCTGCATGCGTGGCTGCCGGAAGCGCACCCGGCAGCGCCATCCCCGGTATCGGCACTGATGAGCGGCGTGATGCTGAAGACCGCGATCTACGGCATTCTGCGTGTGACCTTCGACCTGCTGCAGACCCAGCTGTGGTGGTGGGGCACGATTGCGCTGGTGCTGGGGTTGATGACCGCCGTGTTCGGCGTGATGTTTGCGGCGGTGCAGTCGGACATGAAGCGCCTGCTGGCCTATTCGTCTGTCGAGAACATCGGTGTGATCGTTGCCGGCATCGGACTCACCATCATTTTCCACACCTATGGCAGTTCCGCACTGGCCGCGCTGTCGCTGGTGGCGACGCTGTACCACTGCATCAACCACGCCTGTTTCAAAAGTCTGCTGTTCCTCGCCACCGGTTCGGTGCTGCATTCGACGCACGAACGGAACCTGGGCAAGTTGGGCGGCCTGATCCGCAACATGCCGTGGGTGGCCGCGACGGCGCTGATCGGTTCGCTGGCGATCGCCGGATTGCCGCCGTTGAACGGCTTCGTGTCGGAATGGCTGTTGCTGCAGGCTTTCCTGTTTTCGCCGGAACTGCCCAACCCGTACCTGAACATGCTGGTGCCGGTGGCTGCTGCGGCGCTGGTGTTGTCCGCCGCGCTGTCCGCTTACGTAATGGTCAAGTTCTATGGTGTGATTTTTCTCGGGCAGTACCGCGAACCGCGCCTGGCCGAGGCGCGTGACGAGGGGCCGTGGGCGCGCGCCGGCCTGGTGTGGCTGTCGGCCTGCTGCGTGTTGCTGGGCCTGTTGCCCGCCGCCATCATCCGCCTGCTCGATTATGTGACGCTGCCGCTGGTTCATTTTGCGATCGGCAGCAATCTCGACCGTACCGGCTGGCTGCTGATTGCACCGGTGTCGCCGGAGCGCTCGAGTTACGGTCCGCTGCTGTTCCTGCTCGGCATCACCGGCACCGTGCTGCTCACGTTCGTGCTGGTGCGACGTTTCTATCACGGCCGCGAGCAGCGCGGTGATGCCTGGGACTGCGGATTTCCGGCGCAGAATGCGCGCATGCAGGACACCGCCGAGGGTTTCGGCCAGCCGATCAAGCAGATTTTTGAGCCGTTCTTCCGCATCCGGCGCCACATGCCCGATCCGTTCGACCGGCAGCCGGTGTATGCCGCGACCAGCGAAGACCGCCTGTGGTACTGGCTGTATCTGCCGGTTGCGCGCGCCAACGAGCGGGTGGCGGCGTGGATCGGCATTCTGCAGCACGGCCGCATCTACATCTACCTGCTCTACAGCTTCGTGACCCTGCTTGCACTGCTGATGTTCATGCGCTGACCATGGGCGACTACATCGGACCTTTTCTGCTGCAACTGGCCCAGACGCTGGTGGTGGTGATACTGGCGCCCCTGATGGTGGGCTGGGTCAACCAGTGTCGCGCCTGGCTGCAGAATCGCAGCGGGGCGGGGGTGCTGCAGCCCTATCGCGTATTGCACAAGCTGTTCCACAAGGACGCGCTGATCGCGCACAACGCGTCGGCG
>JANNHN010000366.1:0-2803 GCA_031404395.1 Betaproteobacteria bacterium | reverse complement strand
CGGCAGACGCCGGGCCGCGCTTCATACACCGTGCACTGGCGTTTCTTGGTGTCGAACAGCTTGCAGGTGAGACCGAAGTGCTGGTCTTCCTGCTGGCGCAGTGAACGTACTTTCTCGGTTTTGTCGAAGCGGGTGTAGCGGTCTTCGGCCTGTTGATAAGTAATGTCGAAGTGTTTGGCGAGGCGCTGGATGTCGCGCTTGCCGACTTCAATCAGTGGATAGCTGCAGCAGTAACCGGGGCATTTGTTGCAATCGTACTGGACGCGGGCGGGTGTTGCGCTCATGAATGGTTCGGCGCTGTGTGGACAGCGCGCTTTCGCAAAAAGCGCGCATTGTAGCCGGGCTTGCTGCGGCAAGCCAGCGTTGTGTGGGTCAGTGATGCAGGATTTTGGAAAGAAAGCGCTGCGCGCGTTCGGAGCGCGGTGTGCCGAAGAAGTCGTTTTTGGTCGCGTCTTCGACGATTTCGCCCTGATCCATGAAGATCACGCGATGCGCGACCTTGCGTGCGAAGCCCATCTCGTGCGTGACGCACATCATGGTCATGCCTTCCTTGGCGAGTTCGACCATCACATCGAGCACTTCATTGATCATTTCCGGGTCGAGCGCCGAGGTCGGTTCATCGAACAGCATCGCAATTGGATCCATCGCCAGCGCGCGTGCGATGGCGACACGCTGCTGCTGGCCGCCGGAGAGCTGGCCGGGAAACTTGTACGCGTGATCAATCATGTCCACGCGCTGGAGCAGGGCGCGTGACTTGGCTGTGGCTTCCTCGACACTGCGGCCGAGCACCTTGACCTGTGCGAGGTTGAGGTTGTCCGTGACATTCATGTGCGGGAACAGCTCGAAATGCTGGAACACCATGCCGATTTTTGCGCGCAACTGCGGCAGGTTGGTGGTTTTGGCGTCCACCGACTGGCCGTTGACGACGAGTTCGCCCTGCTGGAAGGGTTCCAGGGCATTGACGCATTTGATCAGCGTCGATTTGCCGGAGCCCGACGGTCCGCAGACGACAACGACTTCGCCTTTTTCGACCTTTGTCGTGCAGTCCTTCAGTACCTGAACGCTGCCGTACCACTTGCTGATGTTCTTGAATTCGATCATGGGCGTGCACACGACTCCTCAGCGGATCACGGCGATTTTACGCTGCAACTGCTTTACGCCCCAGGACAGCGTATAGCAGAGCACAAAATAGACCAGTGCGACGAACAGATACATCTCGACCAGCTTCGAATCGCGTTGCGCAACCCTCGCCGCCGCGCCGACGAAATCGGTGGCTGATATGACGTACACCAGCGAAGTGTCCTGGAACAGGATGATGGTCTGCGTCAGCAGCACCGGAATCATGTTGCGGAATGCCTGCGGCAGGATCACCAGCCGCATCGACTGCCCGTAGGTGAGCCCCAGGGCATGGGCCGAATACATCTGCCCCTTGGGGATCGACTGGATGCCGGCGCGCATGATTTCGCAGAAATACGCCGCCTCGAACAGGATGAAAGTGATGATCGCGGTGCGCTCGGCGCCGACCTGCGGCGGCCGGTCCGCGCCGGTGAGGGCCTGCAGCATCAGCGGCATCAGGAAGAAAAACCAGAAGAGCACCAGCACCAGCGGAATCGAACGCATCAGGTTGACATAGGCCGCCGCAGCCATCGCGAGCGGCCCTGTCGAGGACAGGCGCGCCAGCGCGAGCAGGGTGCCGAACACCAGCCCGCCGGCGGCGGCGATCACGGTCAACTGCACGGTGTACTGAAAGCCCTTCCAGAGATAGGGCAGGGAATTCGTGATGATGCTGAAATCGAAATTCATGGCCGCTCTACTTCCCGCCAGCGGCAATGAAGCCCGGCACCGCGAGCCGGCGCTCGACGACGGCCATGACGCGGTTCGCGGTCATCGCGATGGTGATATAGACCAGCGTCGCCGCCGCGAAGGCTTCGAAGAAATTGAAGGTGTACTCGCCCAATTCGCGGGCGCGGAACGTCAGTTCGGCAAGCCCGATGGTGAGCGCGATGGAGGAGTTCTTGATGAGGTTCATCGTCTCGCTGGTCAGCGGCGGGATGATGATGCGAAACGCCATCGGCAGCAGCACGTAGCGGTAGGTCTGCACCTGCGTGAGACCGACCGCCATCGCAGCGAGCCGTTGGCCGCGCGGCAGCGACTGGATGCCCGCCCGCACCTGTTCCGCGATCCGGGCCGATGTGAACAGCCCCAGGCACAGTACCGCGGAGAGGAACTGCGCGTACACCGGTTCGGTCGATACCATCCAGCGTTTCAGCGGCGGCACGAACTCGGGGATGACGAAGTACCACAGGAACATCTGTACCAGCAGCGGAATGTTGCGGAACAGCTCCACCCAGGCGTTGCCGAGCCGCACCATCCACAGGCGGTCGGTGGTGCGGATGGTGCCGATGACGGAACCGGCCGCGAGCGCGATGATCCAGGCCAGCGCCGACACGGCGAGCGTCCAGCCGAGGCCGGACAACAGTATCTCCCAGTAGAAGGTGCCGCCTTCCGGGGTTTCCTGGAAGAAGACGCCCCAGTTCCAGTTGTAGTTCAAGGTAACGGTTCCTTGGAGCGCATTTCAAAATGAATTGGGCTGCCGTTCATGATTCGATGCTTCGACAGCGCTCAGCATCACCACGAACGGCTTTCAAAATAACCGTTCGCCCTGTCGAAGGGTGAATGGTTATTTTGAAATGTGTTCTTAGGGAAACGCTGAATAAGTGGATTCCGCTCATGGTTCGACAAGCTCACCACGAACGGAATCAACAACTTGCCGTTCGTCCTGAGCCTGTCGAAGGACTTATTC
>JANNHN010000365.1:0-2319 GCA_031404395.1 Betaproteobacteria bacterium | reverse complement strand
ATCGAGCACCATCTGGCTGATCACGTGGCCGAGGAAATGCGGCCCATCGACGCGCCAGGTTTTTCTTGCAGCGTCACCATGAAACAGCCATGCGCCTTTGCGCGTGGCGACCAGTATGACGGTGCGGCGCGGGCGGGCGCGACCGGACTTGCGCTGGATCCGGGATGATTTCTTTGTTGTCGCCATGGTCGTCTCCTTTGCAGGTTGTGCGGTTGTCGCTGCGCGGCGTGCGCCCGGCAACTGTTATGCAACAGGTACAGCAGTTATTGCTGCGGCAGCGTCCGGCCCAGCCACGATGTCACGACGCGCAGCACCTCGGTCTCGCGTTTGCCGTAGAAATGATCGCAGTTGGCGATGATCTCCACAGCGCACGGCCCGCCGCAGTTGGCCTGGAATTCTTCGGCGGGATAGCGGTCCTGGTCTTCCTTGTCGCCGCGGAGGGCGAGCACCGGGCAGCGGATCTTCGCTGCCAGCGGCACTGTGTCCGGAACCGTCGCAATGCGGTCGAGAAAACTCTCCGCGCTGATCACATACCACCAGCCCGGCATGAACATGAGCTCGCGGCCGCGGCCCGCAGCAACAAGTTCTCGGGCGCGCGCCTCGAGTTCCGGCTGGCGATCCTGCGCGAAAATATTCTCCGGCCCGCCTGAGGCGGTGCGCGGGCCGCCGCGCCCCGCCGACAGGAGGATCAGCGCCGGGGTTCGCGGATGATCGACTACGTGCTGCACGCCCAGCATGCCGCCGTTGCTGTGACCGATCACCACGGGCGTGGCAAAGCCGTGCGTCGCGAGCCATTGCGCGGCGTAGCGGTTGTCGGCGAGCGCTTCCGCGGTGGTTTGAAATGCGCCGCCTTCCGCGGCGCGGCTGGCACGCGTGGTCAGCACGTCATGGCCGCGCCGGTTGAACGCCAGAAATGTGTAACCCATCGCCACCAGCGCGGGTGCAAGAAAACGCGCAGCGCCGGTGTAGAAATTCATGGTGTTGCCATGAAAATAAATTGCCGCGCGGCTGCTCCCGCCTGTCTCCGGTTCGTGCAGTGCGCCGTCGAGCGGGATGGTGTCGGTGGGAATACTGACGAGTATCGTGCGCATGAGGTGATTTTCCCGGTTGCTCGTTGCTCAGTCCGGCTTGATGCCCGCGTCACGCACCACCTTGCTCCAGCGCGCGAGTTCGGTGCGGATCATGCTGCCCATCTCCTTGGGTGTGGTCCAGGTGGGCACCATGCCGATGGATTCGAGATGCTTGACGAAAACCGCATCCGCCACCGCCCGCTTCATCTCGGCATTCACTTTGCTGACTACAGGCGCGGGCGTGCCCGCGGGGCCGAGGAACCCGTACCAGGTGGTGTTGTTGAATCCGGGATACGTTTCCGCAATGGCCGGAACGTCGGGCAGTGTCGGCAGGCGGGTAGGGTGACCAATGGCGATGGCGCGTACCTTGCCTGTAGTCATGTGCGGCTGCCAGGGTGCAGCGCCGCCGAAGATCGCCTGGACGCGCCCCGCGAGCAAATCCACCGTTGCCGCACCGCCGCCTTTGTAAGGCACGTGGGTAAATCTGGCGCCGGTCATCGCAGTAAGTAATTCCATACCCAGGTGATTGGGTGTGCCGGTGCCGGGCGAAGCAAAGTTGATCTTGCCCGGCTGCGCCTTGGCGAGGTCGATCAGTTCCTTGACGTTTTTCGCCGCCACCGACGGATGCACCACGATCAGGAACGGCACAAAGACGCCGACGCCGATGGGTGTGAAATCCTGCAGCGGGTCATAGGAGAGTTTGGTGCCGAAGGCCGCGCTGACCACCAGCCCGCCGGAGGTGCCCAGCACCAGCGTGTAGCCGTCGGGCGTGGCTTTCGCGCCCAGGCCGTGGCCGATGGTGGAGCCCGCGCCGGGGCGATTGTCGATGACGAACGGGACGCCGAACTTGTCGGCAAACCAGGTGCTGAACGCGCGCGCCGTCGGATCCGTCGTGCCGCCGGGTGGATACGGCACGATGATGCGCACCGGCTTGATTGGATACGGGAAATCGACAGCGTGGGCCGCCGTCGTTATGCACGTCAGGACCAATACTGCAGAAATCATCCACCCGTCTCGATCCTGCATGGCGACTCCCCCACGGCTGATTTTCATATTTTGAGGCCTAACGAAATGACCGATCACTCTTCGACTGGCTTGACATGAACCATCAGTAGTGTCCCAACGTTTTTCGATACGTAGGTTGGGGTGACGAAGGAACCCCAACGCTGAACCCAGTGCAAAGTAGTAGAGTGTAGAGTGGAAAACCCCGAGTATTTGCAGCGGTCGCGCGTTGGGGTTCGCAAGCTCA
>JANNHN010000364.1:0-1747 GCA_031404395.1 Betaproteobacteria bacterium | reverse complement strand
AGAAAGTCCTGTTGCCAGACCACGCAGCCGCTGTGAGCGCGCGCCATGGCGGCGAAGCGTGCCGACCCTTCCAGACCGATCGCGGTATGGCCGAGTGCCGCGAACACCTGGAGATCGCGCCCCGGACCGCAACCGAAATCCAGGATCACATGTGGCGGCTCGCTTGTGATGTGCTCCAACAGTGCTGCGATATTCTGGCTGACGTCGTGACCGCGCGTGCCCTGCCAGAAATCTTCGGCGTTCTGCTCGTAATGCTGCAGCGTGACGCTGGCGATTTTTTCCAGGTCCTGCGCAGAGAGTTTCATGGGAGTTTCCCGGGGCAGGCTGAAAGCAAAGGGGTGAGGTTCGATAGGCCCGTGGCTGGCCTGATACGGCTTGTCAGCCCCCTCAGCGAGTAGACAAAATATCAATAAAAATAAATAGTTACAACATATCCGGCGTCTGACTCCATACCGGTATATCCAAATCGCTCCAGCGTGCGCATCCGGCTTGTTGCGCTAAAGCAGAGCGATCAGCGCCGCACACACGATGGCAATGAGCATCGCCGCGGCAAATATTTTCCGGTCCGGGTTGTTCCAGGAATGCAGCCAGGCGGTGACTGTTTTTTTTACAGAGCCCGACTGGGCTGAATTCTGTCCGCCGGGTTCTGCCATCGCCGCCAGCGCCTGCAGCGCCTCAGCGGAGCCGAAAGCGCGTGACAAGTACAGCGGCGTTACTGCTCCCCGTGTCATGAAGGTGCCGGATGCGACATCCGTGCGGCGGGTGTGTTCCGCCGCCTCTTTTTTCGCGACGCGCGTCGCTTCGAATGCGGCCGTGGTTTCCGGCTTGGTGATTACTGTGGGCGTATCGAGCAGTATGTCCATCTTCGCCGTCTTTTCCGCTTCGGCAACCGGGGTCACCGCCGCGGATGAAGCCGGCAGTTGTGCGAGACAGGCGCGCAAATCAGCGGCGATTTCCTGCGCGTCCTGATAGCGTGCCTCGGGTTCTTTCTCCAGCGCCTTGGTGATGATCAGGTCGAGCATGCCCGGCAGGGAACGGTCTACCGAGCTGGGGGGCGGCGGTGCCGCAGTCGCAATATTGTGCATGAGCCCGGTGACGGTGGCGGCCGAGAACGGCGCTGCTCCCGATACCAGCTCGTAGATGACAATGCCGAGTGAAAAAATATCGGACCGGTGATCGGCGCGCAGCCCGGTGATCTGCTCGGGCGACATGTATTTGGGTGACCCCAGCATGGTGCCGGCCTGCGTCTGGACTTCCGATATCCGCAGGCGCGCGATGCCGAAATCCATGATCTTCGCGTGCCGGCCGCGGAGGATCATCACGTTCGCGGGCTTGATGTCGCGGTGGACGACGCCGTGAAGCAAGCGACCTTGCCCGTCGCCCGATGCGGGCGTGGCCGCGTCGATCAAGCAAGCGAGCCACCCGGCACGCGGCGTCGCGTCTCGAGACGCGGCCAGGCCTGTAATGAACGACATCAGGCGTGCGCCAAAGCGCCAGGCTTTGCGACATAAGCCACCCTTCATACTGCCGCAACAATAGACGGGCATTGTGCGAGAACCTTGGTTGCTCGTCGGCGATCAGGGGAAAACCACTGCTGCGAAAGGATGGGAATGAAACCGTCAAGTCTTGATCCCGGCCACCGTTGCGAAGGTCTCTTGGCCCTGCACTGGGCAATCGCCCAACTCGCCAACCGTTGCCGCGATGGGGTGACTTGCTCGGAGGCTGAGCACCAGCAAAATCGCCGCAC
>JANNHN010000363.1:0-3507 GCA_031404395.1 Betaproteobacteria bacterium | reverse complement strand
CCCTACGCGGTCATGGGCCGCAGTTACACGCCAATGACGGAGCTCACGCCGTACAAAGCGCGCGGCGTCGCCTCCTGGTATGGCCGTCGTTATCACGGCAAGAAGACGTCCTCCGGCGAAACGTACGACATGTACGCCATGAGCGCGGCGCACACTGTGCTGCCGATTCCGAGTTATGTACGCGTCACCAACATCGCCAGCGGCAAATCGGTGGTCGTGCGCGTCAATGATCGTGGGCCGTTCATCGACAACCGGCTGATCGACCTGTCCTATACCGCAGCCTTCAAGCTGGGACTGATCGGCGCCGGCAGCGGCACGGTCGAAGTGGAAAGCATTATTCCCGGAAGCCAGCCGCCGATGGCGCCCCCGCCACCCACACCGGCACTGTCTGCGCCAGTCGCCACACCCGTGACTCCCGACGCGATGCCGATGACCGCAGCACCGTTGCCTGCACCATCAGCATCCATCATCGCGCCCGCACCGCCTCCAGCGACTGTACCCGCACCGGCAACGCCCGTCGCGCCAGCGGCGGCGAGCGGCAGCTACGTGCAGTTCGGCGCCTTCGGCGTCAGGGAAAATGCCGAAAGCTATCTGGCGCGGTTGCAGGCGCAGGCCGACTGGCTTGCCGGATCGCTGCGCGTTCACCACAGCGACGGCATCTATCGCGTGCAGGCAGGGCCGTATGCGAGTGACGCCGCGGCGCGCGAGACGGCGGAACGCGCCGGTCAGACGCTGGGCACAAAACCGGTCGTCATCACGCGCTGACCCCGCAGCATTCCTGCTGTGTTGCCGATCAATGCTTGTGCGGCGGCGCGGACTGCCCTTTGAGATCGCGTACCTCGACCGACAATTCCATCGTTTCGCGCTTTTTGCCGGCTGATTCAAAAGTCAGCTGCAGCGGCACTTTGTCGCCGGCATTCAGCGGTTTTTGCAGATTCATCAGCATCACGTGATAACCGCCGGGCGCGAGTTTGACGGTTTTACCAGCCGGCACATCGACTCCTGCGACAGGAAACATTTTCATCACGCCGTTTTCCATGGTCATGTGATGCACTTCGACGATCTTCGCGACGGGGCTGCTCACACTTACCAATCGCACGGCGGATTTCCCCGTGATTTCCATGAACGCGCCGGTAGCGCTCTGTCCCCGCACCGTGCCGCGGATCCACGCGTCCTTGATGGTGACTTGCTGCGCCTGTACCGGGGCAGCACACAACAGCACCAGCAACAGTATGCCAGATGATTTTTTTTCACGGACCGCGTGCATCATTAAAAATCCTTTATAAATAATGAGTTATAAAAAATCCGTCGCGGCCGGAACAGGCGCAGGAGTACGTTCATGACAACCCCTCCAGCCTGAACACAATGGGCACACGCACCCAGCCTTCCACATTCTGCGTGCCGCGGCGCGCGGGAACGAAACGCCAACTGCGCACGGCATCGACGGCGGCGCTATCGAGCGGTGATGAGCCGCTCGAGCGATCCAGCTCCACCTGAACCGGCGCGCCTTCCGGGTTCACCAGCACCCGCAGCATGACCGTGCCCTCATCCCCGTTACGCCGCGCGGCCTGCGGATAGCGCGGCGGCGGGTTGCGCAGATAAGCAGCATTGTACGCGGGCGGCGTCACCGCCTCCATACGCGCAACGGGCGCGGGCCGCGGCGGTTCCACCGGCACGGTGAACGCCGGCGGCACAGCCGAACCCGGCTGTGCCGCTGCGATCGGAGTTTCGGTCGGCTGGCGTTCCGGCTTATTGATCACATCAGGCAGGACGGTCTGCGGAGCGAGCTGCAGTCGCCGCTGCACTTCCGGCGGCGGCTGCGAGGGCAACGCGGGCACCGACTCGGGCTCAGCGGACGCGATGACGACATCCAGCACCGGCACCGGCGGTGCGACCGTTACGCGCATCCAGCCGGGAAAAAATGCGAACACCAGCGCATGGAAAGCGAGGCTCGCCGCCAGACACAGAACCAGTACCCGCAATGACGCAGGCCACGAGCCGTGCCGCATGCCGCGCATATTGCTGGTGTGGACTGCTCCGCTCATCATCAACTGCGCGGCAGTACGACTGTCCCGCCGGCGCACTCAAAAGGGACGGGCATTATCAGCCATATCGAAGCGGCACGACAAACCGTCACGCACGCTGAAACCGCAGAGCCGCGCGCGAACGCCGGGGTTTACCTGGTGACAGCGACCGCGTCAGTCAGGCGGTAATACAGGCCCATCGCATCGTCGCGCAGCACGGTGAAACGGCCCGAAACCACGATGGGTTCGAAGCCGTACTTGACCGGCGTTTTGGCCTGCACTTCAACCATCTGCTCGGGTCCGCCTGGCAGGCAGAACGAGCAGGTCGGCGGCAACGCGGCAAGAATAAAACGTTTCTGCTTCTCGCCCATGTCGAGCGGCATCATGAAGCCCTGCAGCTTGATTTCTTTGTTGTCGAGCACCACCACACTCTTGCCGAACTCCGGCATGAAACGATCTTTTTGCTTGACCGTTTTTACGTCGTTCAGCGTTTTCCACGACACTACACCTTTGAGTTCCGGCAGCGGCTTGCCGGAAAACGGCGACGGCGGCAGATTGGCGTCCGCGTCCTGCGGACGCATCATCAGGTCCTTGGACTGGCCCGGCACTCCCTGTGCGGCCACCGAGAGACTTGCCGCAATCATCAGCATACTCAGAATAATTTTCATATAATTCAATAAAATCAATTAGTTAGATATGTTTCCGGCGCGGTGCGCCTGGCTCACCGCGGTTAATGGCGGTGCTGCATCCCGCAGTATTTGCCGATTGCGAGTCCTTTGCAATCCTTGGCCAATTGGCCATGGCACTCCTTCTCGGGCTTGCCCGACTCAAAACACTTCGCAGCATTGAGATGCGCTTCGGCCATCGCGCGATGGTCGGCGATATCTTTCTTCGCCTCGGCAGCGCCGTGTGTCTTGCCCTTGTCTGCGGCAACCGCCGGCCCGGCGCATATCGCCGCGGCCAGCACTGCAATCATCATGGTGCGCATCATGTCTTCCTCTTCCAGTTGATCGTTGGGTTCTGACTTCAGCCACGGGCCAGCGTTCCCGCAATATCCGTACGATAGGCGCGCCAGGCCGGCAATAGTGCAGCCACTGCCCCGACCGCCAGCGCCGCGGCCAGCAACATCAGCTCTTCCGGCAGCCAAACCAGCCCGGTAATCTCGATCTGCTTTGCCGATTTGAGCGCAACACCGACGAGTTGCGCAAATCCATGACCCAGCGCCAGACCAAGCACCCCGCCGGCCCCCGCGAGCATGATGCCTTCAGCGAGCAGCAGCGCCATCAGCTTGCCGGGAGACGCGCCCAGCGTGCGCATGATCGCCAGGTCGTAGCGTCGCTCGTTGAGCGCGCCATAGAGTGCGATGAACACCGACAGCCCCGCGCTGAACACCAGCACCAGCGCGAAGCCGCGCAGCACATCGACACCGACACCGATGATGCTGAACAGTCGTGCGGTCTCGAACGCCGGCGATGCTGCCTGC
>JANNHN010000362.1:0-6613 GCA_031404395.1 Betaproteobacteria bacterium | reverse complement strand
GCACGCACCACGGCCGGCCGGGCATTAATGGCATCAAACCAGCGCCTGGCGTTCGGATACTGGTTCATGTCGATGCCGCGGCTTTCGGCATTGCGCATCCACGGGAATATCGCCATGTCGGCGATGGTGTATTCGTTGCAGGACACAAATTTCGACTGCGCGAGTTGCTTGTCGAGCACATGGGTCAGCCGGTTGGCTTCGTTGGTATAGCGCTCAATGGCGTATGCGATCTTGTCCTTGGCATAGCGGCGGAAATGATTGGCCTGACCGAACATCGGCCCGACGCCGCCCATCTGCCACATCAGCCACTGTGTGCAGCTCCAGCGCTGCGCGAGATCCGCGGGCAGGAATTTGCCGGTTTTCGAGGCGAGATACAGCAGGATCGCGCCTGACTCCATCAACGACAGCGGCTTGCCGCCGGGACCGTCCGGATCGACCATGGCCGGAATGCGGTTGTTCGGACTGATTTTCAGGAACTCGGGCTTGAACTGGTCACCGGTGCGGATATTCACGCCGTGTACCCGGTACAGCAACCCGGTCTCTTCCAGCATGATATGGACTTTGTGGCCGTTGGGAGTGGCCCAGCTGTACAGCTCGATCATGATGTCTCCACGCAGCGTAGTTCAGGGAAGCGGCGAGTATAACGCAGGCTCTACCCGCTTCCTGATACCCTTCATCGATCCGCCATGATTTTCCTGCGCAATTTTCTGCTGCCCAGCGGCACCTTGCCCGATGCCCGCCTGCTGTTGACGGCGCGTGGCTTGCGAGCGTTCGGCGACGGTTTTGTCAGCCTGCTGCTGCCTTATTACCTGACGCTGCTCGGCTACAGCGCACTGCAGGTGGGACTTCTGGTCACAGCCACACTCCTCGGTTCCGGCGCGCTGACGCTGGCGATCGGTTATGTGGCGCATCGTTATTCCAGCCGCAATCTGCTGCTCGCCGCCAGCCTGTTGATGGCTGCCACTGGAATTGCATTGTCAGTCACCACGGCATTCTGGCCGTTGCTGATCATCGCGGTGGTGGGTACGCTGAATCCGTCGGCCAACGATGTCACGCTGTTCTCGCCGCTCGAACAGACGCTGCTGACGCGGGCGGCACCGGCACAGTCGCGCACTGCGTTGTTCGCGCGCTACAGTCTGATTGGTGCGCTGATCGGCGCCCTGGGTGCGCAGGCTGCCGGCATCCCTGATCTGACTGCAGCAATGGCAGGCGGTGTGTTGCAGGTCATCCAGATCATGTTCATGCTCTATGCGTTGTTCGGCATCGCCAGTTTCCTGATTTACCGGCGCATCTCGCCGGCGCTGGAACCAGTACACCACGAACAGCCGGTACCGCTGGGTAAATCCCGGCGCATGGTCTATACGCTGGCCGCGCTGTTCAGCATCGATGCCTTTGCCGGCGGGTTCGCCGTGCAATCGCTGCTGGCGCTGTGGTTGTTTCAGCGTTTCGAACTGTCCGTCACGGCTGCCGGCACGATTTTTTTCTGGACCGGCATTTTCACTGCGTTTTCGCATCTCGCTGCGGCGCGCGTCGCCGCCCGCTTCGGACTGATCAACACCATGGTGTTCACACACCTTCCGGCCAATGTATTCCTGATTCTGGTGCCGTTCATGCCGACGCTGGAGCTCGCGCTGCTGTTCCTGTTTCTGCGCAGCGCGCTGTCGTCGATGGATGTGCCGGCGCGTACTTCCTATGTCATGGCCGTAGTGTCTCCGGGCGAGCGCCCTGCTGCGGCGAGTGTGACCGCGGTGCCGCGCAGCCTCGCCAGCGCAATCAGCCCGGCATTTGCCGGCGCGCTGCTGATGGTCAGCAGCTTCGGCTGGCCTTTGGTGATTTGTGGTGCACTGAAGATTGTTTACGATCTGACGCTGTTGAAAATGTTCAGCGCAGTGAAGCCACCGGAGGAAGCGCAGCGCTGAGTGCTGCCAGCAGCAGTGTTGCAACCTGTAAAATTTCACGAATCACGACGTGACGGCGTCATCCGGTTCGGCGCGCGGCCCCCAGCGCAACCACACGCGCAAGCGGCGAAATGCCGCAGGGTCCAGACTGTCGCCCATCAGCACGACATGCGCCGGCCAGCGCTGGTCGTCGCGACGGATGTTCAGGATGGTCAGCCACGGATCGACAGTGCTGCTGCCGAGAATGCGCCCCGAGTGCCAGATGCCGGCATGCGTCTGCAGGCGAATGCGCTCACGATCGGTCAGCTCAAGGCGCACAATGGACTTGGGCTGGCGCAGCAGCGCATGGCGCGAAATTGTGGCGTAGGCACTGAACATCAGCAGCAATGCAGCACCCGCAATCGGCCATGAGCCGATGGCCAGCGTCAGCATCATGCACAATGCAGAGGTATGAACAATGATCAGGATGGTCGCCAGCAGCCGCGAAGGCTGCAACTGAATTTGTTCGAGTCGGACTTTTTCCACCGCGCCATTGCAACGGAATCAGCTGCAGATTGCAAACCACCCTCGGAACTTTAATAACATCTTGTTTTAATTGATGATTTTTAATTTCAGCAGCCCGGCGCTATGATGCCGCACCTATAGCAACAACCTGTTGATGAAGTGAATATTCCGTGACTGCCACTGTATTGAACGATTACTCCCTGCTGCGTTTTTCCGGGCCTGATGCGCCGGCGTTTCTGCAGGGGCAACTGACCTGCGATGTGCTGGCGCTAAAGCCCGGAGCCGGCACTTACGGCGGTTACTGCAACCCCAAGGGCCGTCTGCTGGCGACTTTTCTGCTGATTGCCGACGATGTCAGTTTCATCATGATGCTGCCGGCCACATTGGCTGAGCCGATCCGCAAGCGGCTGTCGATGTATATCCTGCGCTCCAAAGTAAAGCTCGAAGATGTTTCAGCGACGCATGTCGCTTGCAGCGCGCCGGGATCGCAAGCGCCGTCCGCACTGAATCTGCCGGGTCATCGCACGCTGGCCATCCTGCCGCGCGATCAGGCCGGAGATGTCGCGGCTGACAGCGGCGTGTGGATCGCCGCAGATATTGCTGCCGGCATCCCCTTCATCACACCCGCGACGCAGGAAGAATTTGTGCCGCAAATGGTCAATCTCGACCTGATCGGCGGATTGAGTTACAGCAAAGGTTGTTACCCTGGGCAGGAAATTGTTGCCCGTATGCATTATCTTGGTCGCTTGAAGCAGCGCATGTACCGGGTGCTGATCAAGACGGGGGCTGTCGCTGCCGGGCAGAAAGTGTACTGCGACGCACTCGGCGATCAGGCCAGCGGCATGATGCTCTCGGCAATACGCACCGGTGACGGCTGGGATGCGCTGGCGGTATTGCAGACTGCGCACGCACGCACATCCCCCTTTCATCTGGGCGCGCCCGACGGTCCGGCGCTGAAACTCACCACGCTGCCCTACGCCGTGGATTGAGCATGGCCTGGTCGTATTACATCTACTATCGCGTCGATGTCGCACAGGAGGCAGCAGCAGCCATTGCAGCGCACAAAATACTGGCTGCGATGCGCCAGAGCACCGGGGTCGCCGGTCGCCTGCTGAAAAAGCGCAACGAATCGCTGCTATGGATGGAAATCTACGAAGGCATCAGCGACGAGGCGAAATTCGAATGGGAACTCGCGGCAGCCGTGGCCGGATCCGGCATCGCGGCATCATTGCAACCGGGCAGCGCACGCCATATCGAGTGTTTCGCGGAATAATTCCATGTGTCTGATCCTGCTTGCTTTCAGGGCGCATGAGCGTTATCCGCTGGTCGTTGCCGCCAATCGCGACGAGCATCACCACCGCCCCGCTGCAGTCGCCGCATTCTGGGATGATCACCCGCAGATCTATGGCGGGCGCGATCTCGAAAAAGGCGGCACGTGGATGGGTATCACGCGCACGGGGCGTTTCGCTGCGGTCACCAATTATCGTGACGGCCAACCTGCTCCGGCGGCGCCCCGCTCGCGTGGTGCGCTGGTCAGCGGATTTCTGACTGGAAACCGCGCGGCGCAGGATTTTGTCGGGGTCATTGCTCCCGTGCAGGATCAATATGGCGGTTTTGGCTTGCTGGCCGGTAATCTGGAATCGCTGGCGTTCTATTCCAACCGGGGTGCGTCCGCAACCATCGTTGCACCGGGTATCCACGGTCTGAGCAATCACCTGCTCGATACACCGTGGCCAAAAATCCGTCGCGGCACTGCTGCGCTGCATGCGGCACTGACCAGCACTGATGAAGAAACGCTGGCAACCACGTTGTTTAATGTGCTGGGCGACCGCACAGCAGCAGATGACACCCATCTGCCCGATACCGGCATCCCCCGGCAACGCGAACGCGAACTGTCGCCGGCTTTCATCTGCGGGGAATACTACGGCACACGCACCTCCACTGTCATGCTGGTACAAGCATCCGGTGAAGTGTTGTTTCATGAAAAGCGCTACGGCCCGAACGGACTGGCGCTGGATGAAAACGCGAAGCGGTTTACCCTGGTCGCCGGCGGCGGGGCCGCTACAGGCTGAGCGTCATCGCCCGATGCGGAATGCCGGCTTCCATGAACACTGCGCCGTGCGCAATGAACCCCGCACGTGCATAGAAACCGAGTGCATGCGTCTGGGCATGCAGATGCGCGGCAGCATCACCCCGCGCGCGGGCGCAACCGATCAACCAGTGCAGCAGGGCCTGCCCCACGCCATGCCGGCGCCATGCCGCGCTGACGGCCATGCGGCCGATGTGACCATCGGGCAACAGCCGCCCGGTGCCGATCGGCTGTCCGGCGGCATCCAATGCCAGGGCGTGAATCGACACTGCATCGTCAGCATCCCATTCGAGTTCTTCAGGGACTTTCTGTTCGACAATGAACGCCTGGCGGCGCAAGTTCTGCAGGGCGGCGAGATCATCGCGCCATGACGCAGCGCGGACCGTGAATTTCCGGGGGGTATGCACGCGCTGATTATAGTCAGCACGGCGCTTCGGCTGCGGAAACTGCGGAGAATCGGGCGTTGTGGTCAACGCCCGGGGTGTCAGATCGTCAGCCCGCCGCTGACTTCAATGACAGCGCCGTTGATGTAGCTGGCTTCGTCGGAAGCGAGGAAAGCAAAGATGTTGGCGACTTCTTCGGGTTTGCCGAGGCGGCCCATCGGCACGCGTTCTTCCAGGGCCTTGATAACCTTATCCGGAATCGAATCCAGAATGGTCGTCGCGATGAATCCGGGACACACCGCATTGGCGCGTATGCCTTTGCGGCCCAGTTCGCGCGCCCAAGTCTTGACCATGCCAATGACACCAAATTTGCTGGCAGCATAGTTGGTCTGGCCGAAGTTGCCGTGCAGGCCGACGATTGAGGATGCATTGAGGATCACGCCGGATTGCTGTTCGAGCATCTTGTTGACCACGGCGCGGGTGCAGTTATAGACACCCTTCAGGTTGATGTCGATGACGCTGTCGAACTGGTCCTCGGTCATGTTTTTCAGTTGCGCGTCGGCAACGATGCCGGCGTTGTTGACCAGGCAATCGACCCGCCCCCACTTGTCCACAGTAGCTTTGACCAGCGCTTCCAGCGACGCCATGTTGCGCACATCGGCAGTCTGGCCGAACACCTCGCCGCCAGCGTCCTTGCACAGCTTGACTGTCTCATCGATCCAGTCCTGCTTGATGTCGCACACAACGACCTTGGCGCCTTCGCGGACGAACTTGAGCGCGGTAGCCTGGCCGATGCCGCGGCCCGCGCCGGTGATGATGGTTACCTTGTTTTTAAGCCGCATGCCTTGCCTCTCGTGGATTAGCTACCCGTTAACGGATCGTTGCGGCGCACAATTTAGCCCATATTGGCGCAATGCACAATAAAGAACGGCGAGTAAAATAACCTATTGATTTTTATTAATTATTTTACGTGTTGCGCAGCAAAAGCGGGGGCCGACGCTGCATTGCGCTCAATCCGCGTAGATTGCTATAACCTGTTGTTTATATTGATATTTTTACAGGCGTGCCGGCCGGCACCTGGTCAAACAAGCTGATCATGTCGGCGTTGCGCATGCGGATGCAGCCTATCGACCTTGGAATCCCCATCGGCGCGCTGTCCGGGCTGCCATGGATATAGATATAGCGGCGCATCGTATCCACTTCCCCCAGCCTGTTATGGCCGACTTTGCAGCCGGACAGCCACAGGATGCGGGTCAGTATCCAGTCCCGCTCCGGAAACTGCGCACCCAATGCCGGACTGTAGATCTCGCCGGTCGGCCGCCGGCCGACGAATACGGTATTGACCGGGGCACCGGCGCCGATTTTGGCGCGGACAATATGTTTGCCCAGTGGCGTACACAGGCTGCCCTGCAATTGTCCCGTGCCGTTTTTTGCGCTGGATATCGCATAACGCCCGGCCAGACGTCCCTGATCATCAAACAGAATCAGGGATTGCGTGGAAATATTGATATCGATGTTCAAGATTTACCGCGCCTGCCGGCGAAAAATTCCTGCAGCAAAACCACCGAGTCTGCCGCCAGCACTCCGCCGCTGACCGTGGCGTGGTGATTCAACTGCTGCTCCGCGAACAGATCGATGGCGCTGCCGCAGGCACCGGTTTTGGGATCCTGCGCGCCATAGATCACCCGGCGGATTCTGGCATTGATGATGGCACCGACGCACATCACGCAGGGTTCCAG
>JANNHN010000361.1:0-1769 GCA_031404395.1 Betaproteobacteria bacterium | reverse complement strand
CTCCCGGGCACGCGATATCGAGCGCATTCCGGACATGGTGCTCGGTATTTACGACTGGGCCGTCGTGGTCGATCACTCCGAGCGCCGCGCGTGGCTGGCCGGGCAGGGGCGCGATCCGGATACCGACCGCAAGTGGGACGCGCTGGTGCAGTTGTTTTCAACACCGCACGCCGAGCGCCGGCGTGAACCGTTTCGCGTCACGTCACCCGTCAATTCGAATTTCACCCCGCTGGGCTACGGCCATGCCTTCAACCGCGTGCTCGATTACATCCGTGCCGGCGACTGTTATCAGGTCAATCTCGCACAGCGCTTCTCGGCGCGCGCCGAGGGCGACCCGTGGCTGGCGTATCAGCGATTGCGTCTGATCAATCCCGCGCCCTATTCGGCTTACATCAGCACGCCGTATGCGCAGATACTGTCGGCCTCGCCGGAGCGTTTTCTCTGTGTGCGCAACGGACATGTGGAAACCAAACCGATCAAGGGTACCCGGCCGCGCGCCGGACATGCGCGGCTCGACGCGAAATTGATCGCGGAACTGGTAGCCAGCGAAAAAGACCGCGCCGAGAATCTGATGATCGTTGATTTGCTGCGGAATGACTTGTCGAAAAACTGCGCGCTGGGTTCGGTCAAAGTGCCGCGGCTGTTCGAGGTCGAGAGTTTTGCCACCGTGCATCACCTGGTCAGCACCGTGACCGGCAAGCTGGCGCCGGGACGCGACGCCATCGACCTGCTGCGCGGCGCGTTTCCCGGCGGTTCGATCACCGGCGCACCCAAGGTGCGCGCGATGCAGATCATCGAGGAGCTCGAACCGCATCGCCGCGGCGTCTATTGCGGCGCCATCGGTTATGTCGGTTACGACGGCAACATGGATACCAATATCGCCATCCGCACGCTGGTGCATTCGCACGGCACGGTGCGTTTCTGGGCGGGCGGTGGCATCGTTGCCGACTCGCAGCGCGATGCCGAATACCAGGAAACCTTCGACAAGGCTGCAGCACTGCTCAGTCTGTTGCAGCAAAGCGCGGCGAGTGCCAGCGCGTAGTCATTGTTTTGTAACACGCTGCCCGTACCGTCTGTGGTTTCCCTGATACGAAGTGATGCATGAGCCACAGCTACAGCGACGGGCGTTCCCTTAATTCCTCTGCAAATCCGGGTTTTGAGCAGATACTTGAGGCGCGGCTGTCGCGCCGCCAGGTGTTGCAGGGCGCTGTGGCGCTGGCCGTCGCCGGCAGCCTGCCGCTGTCCCTTGCCGGCTGTGCCGCCGGCCTGAAGCGCGAAGGTCAGCTCGGTTTTCGCGGCATTTCAACTTCTACGGCTGATGCGGTTCGCGTTCCCGAAGGCTATACGGCAACGACGTTCTACGCCTGGGGCGATCCCGTCGGCCACCCCTCCGGCTCGCCGGTATTCAAGCAGGACGCCGGCAATACCGCTGATGAGCAGGCGCTGCAGGCGGGCATGCATCACGACGGCATGCATTACTTCCCGTTGCCGTACGGTTCGGAAAACTCCGCTAACGGCTTGCTCGTCATGAATCACGAGTACAGCGACGACGGCCTGTTGCACGCCGACGGCTTTGCGAACTGGAGCGCCGAAAAGGTGCGCAAGTCGCAGAACGCGCACGGCTGTTCGGTGATCGAAGTGCGCGCGAACGGGGGCCGTTGGGAAATTGTGCGCCCGTCCCGATACGCGCGCCGGGTGACTGCACGCACGCCGATGCGGATCGCCGGCCCGGCGGCGGGCGCCGCCGGCATGAAAACCGCAGCCGACCC
>JANNHN010000360.1:0-4930 GCA_031404395.1 Betaproteobacteria bacterium | reverse complement strand
GGGTACGAAATGAACAAGAATGAACTCCGCGCGCCGCGCCGCCTTGCTGCATCAGCCGCAGCCCTTGCGCTGCTCATCGGCGGCTTCGCCGCGGCCTCCGAGGCGTGGGCGCAGGCTTACCCGGTCAAACCGGTGCGGCTGATCGTCGCATTTCCGGCGGGCGGCGGTATCGATTCGGTCACGCGCCTGCTGGCACCCAAGCTGACCGAGGCGCTCGGCCAGCAGATGATCGTCGACAACCGCGTCGGTGCGAGCGGCAACATCGGAACGGATCACGTCGCCAAGAGCGCGGCCGACGGCTACACCGTGCTCATGGCCTATGCGAGCCATGCGAGTAACGCCGCGCTGTTCGACAAGCTTCCTTACGACACGGTCAGGGATTTCCAGCCTGTGTCCATGATAGGCGCGGTTCCGCATGTCATTCTCGTCAACCCCTCACTGCCCGTGAAGACCGTGCAGGAACTGGTCAGGCTGGCAAAGGCGCGACCCGGGGATATCACCTACTCATCGCCCGGCAATGGCACGCCGCTGCACCTGGCCACGGAACTGCTCAAGGTGAGCGCCGGCATCGACATCCGGCACGTCCCATACAAGGGCGCCTCACCCGCGATGGTCTCGACGATGAGCGGCGAGACCCAGCTCACGATCACCACATTTGTGGTCGCCACCCCGCTCGTAAAGGCCGGCCGCCTGCGCGCAATCGCAGTGGCGAGCGTAAAGCGGGTGCCCACGTTCCCGGCGCTGCCGACGGTGGCCGAATCCGGCATCAAAGGCACCGAATCGAACTCATGGTACGGCATGCTCGTGCCCGCGGGAACACCGCGCCCTGTCGTGGATCGGCTGCATGCGGCGCTGCTCAAGGCGCTCGCCGCGCCTGACGTCAGGGCAAAGTTTGCCGAACAAAGCGTGGAAATATACGGGAACAAGCCGGAAGAATTCGACAAGGTGATCCGCGACGAAATCGCCAAATGGTCGAAAGTGGTGAAGGCCAGCGGCGCGAAGGTGGATTGAGCGGCGGACCGCTGTAGTCTGCCGCGCAAGGGAAAATGGGGCCCGCGAATACCATCCAAGTTACCGGAGTCGATTTCTTTCCGATTTCCGACAAGCTACACCTTCACTCCGGCCCCACAAACCCGATGTACGCGCCGCCGGTAGACACCAGGGGGCAGAGTCACCATTTTTTTCATTCATAGGTACGATTCAAGGTACTCCGACACCGAGAGTTTGGTTGATTACTGTACTTTCACGCCGGCCTCTGCAGCGACTTTCGCATACCGTGCGAGATCCCTGCGAATCTGGTCGGCAAACTGCTCGGGAGTATTGCCCAGGGCCTCTGCGCCCTCGGCTGCCAGCCTCTCTTTGACATCCGGCATTGCCAGCACACGCTGTATTTCGTCATTCAGTTTCGAGATGATGTCCTTCGGTGTTCCGGCGGGTACCAAAATGCCGTACCAGGAATCGGACAGCAAACCGGGCATGCCGGACTCGGCAAAGGTCGGGATCGCCGGAATCGCCGGGGCCCGCTTCTCTGCGGCCACGGCGAGCGCGCGTAGTTTCCCCGATTTGACGTGCGGCAGAATCCCCGGAAGCAGATTGAACATCATCTCGATATGTCCGCCGACGAGGTCGGCCAGGGCTGGCGGCCCGCCTTTGTACGGTACATGCACAATGTCGATCTTCGCCATGCTGCCCAACATCTCGCCCGTGAGATGCGCAGAACTGCCGGCGCCAAACGAGGCGTAATGCAGCGCCTTCGGTCGGGCTTTGGCGAAAGCAATCAGCCCCCCGATGGTTTTTACCGGAAGCGATGGATGCACAACCAATACATATGGCGAGCCGGCAAAGTTGCTGACGGGCTCAAAATCCTTCAGTGAATTGTACGGAAGCTTTGCGTAGACTGCCGGGTTTGTAGTTTGCGTGCCGGTGGTGCCCATGAACAAGGTATAGCCGTCGGGCGGTGCCTTGGCGGCAGCCTGGGTGCCTATGATGCCCGCTGCACCGGCACGGTTGTCCACAATCATTGGCTGCTTCCACGACTCCGTCAATTTCTGGCCGAGAATGCGGGCCAGAATATCGGCGTTGCCACCGGCCGGGAACGGCACGATGATGCGTACGGGTTTACCGGGGTAGTTCAGCTGAGCCCAGGCGCTGCTGACAGCGAGCCCCAGCGCGGCGGAAAACAAAGCAATTCTGACCAAGAAAAATTCAGATTTCACGATCCCCTCCTTTGGTGGCATTTTCGCAAAGGTATCCCGTTTTCATCCACGCGGCCAGATGCTGACTGATCGTTGTGTTTCATCCTCTGTTTTTTTCATCCTCTTGAAAGGCACTGGATTTAATACCCGACGCACTACGCCCTCACTCCGGCCCCACAAACCCGATGTACGCGCCGCCGGTGTATTCCGGCGTGGCCAGCATGGCGTGTTCGCCGTTGCTGCGGATGCCGCGCTTCGGCGGCGGCATGCCGTGCTCTTCCATCCAGCGCGCCGCCGCGCCCATGCCGGTAGTGCGGTACAGCGCCTGAAACGGGCCGGGACCGCGGCGCGCCAGCGCGTCGGCGGCCGGGCCCGGCGCGTAGGGCGTGACTATACCGAGCCCGGTGGGGCCGATCTCGAAAATCGCCATGTGCGACATCACCACCGTACCTTTATGCAAGGTTGGTTTGGGCATGCCCAGCACGTTGGCATAGATCGCGGCAACGGCCTCCGCATCGTGCGTGACGATGTAGGCGCGCTCCAGTTTGTACACGCCGTTGGGATGATTGCCGGCGACAGGCACCTGTTTGCGGCGCTCTGCCATCGGCGTCAGATGCTGAATGAAAAAGATCGGCAGCGGATTTTTCGGACCGGGCACGGCGAATTTCCAGCGCAGCTCCTGCCCTGCCGGCGTGCGGCGGCTGCCTTCTGTCGCATCGCTGACATCGACGCCGCGGCTGCGCATCGCCGCCACATCCGCCGCGAGATCGTCACTTTGCACAATGATGTAGCGGATGCCGCCGCCCGCCTTGATGAAATCGGCGAGGCCGGTATGGGTGGAGCCGGGTTTGCCTGCCGCCGCATGTTCCGCCGGATCGCGCACCGCCAGCAGTTCCAGATAATCGTCGGTGTTGAGCGCGATGGCATTGTGCGTGCCCTTGCCCGGGTGCGCACCGCCCGGGTACATGTTGAAACCCATTTTGCTGTATTGCGCGATGCCTTGCTGCAGGTCGGGGACGCAGATCATGACGTGGTCGATACGGGTAAACATGGGGGCTCCGTGAGGGTGATGTAATTTGGCGCTGACTCGGGCTTCGACAGGCTCAGCCCGAACGGTGTTGTGTGTTTTGGAACGGTGTTATGTGTTTTGCGTAGCGCAGTACATCAGGGCACTGCAAGCCGCGCAAGTTGCGCGGCATCATCCAGCTTGCCGATCGCCCAGCATTGTGCAAGCAACTGTGCCGCGCGGCCCGCCGGCAGGGTGTCGCCGGCGAGGCCGGTGAATTTGCGTTCAAGATCACGGTCGCTCATCGGGTTATCGACGCTGCCCAGCGCGTGCTCAATGTGGATATCGATGCGGCGACCGTCGGTAAGCGTCACCGCCACATGCGCCTCATCCTCGCGCAAACCCGGATCCGCTGCCGCTGTCACCCGTGCGCGCACGGCTGCGACCAGAGGATCATGCACCCGCACATCGGTGTATTGCTCCTCGCCCGCTGCGCCGTCACAGAACGCCACTGCTGCGGAGTGATACAGACTCCATTTACTTTCCAGCCCGCCGCGCGGCGCGCGGATGCCGGTCAGCTTCAGGGCCAGCGGGTGCACACGCAGCGCTGCTGCGGCGATCTGTTCCGGACTGACGCCGTGGTCGTTGCGCAGCGCAAGACAACCGTCGATCACCGGATGGGCGACCACGCCGCAGGCATGCGGTTTATACGTATTCAGCGCGAGTTCCCAGCGCTCGCCCAGCCCCTTGAGGATCACGCCGAGGTCGCAGTCGCCGACCAGCACGCGCGCAAACCCGCGCGGCGCCTCGATCACTTGCTCCGAACTGGTAAACCCCGCCTGCGCCATGAATGCCGACAACAGGCCATTCTGCGCGGCGCGTCCGTGGACAAAACTCTTGCACATGGTGCCCGCCATTTCACGCAGGCCCGCGGCCTGCGTGCCGGCAATGCCGAAAGCGCGGACGATGCCCGGCGCGTCCAGCCCGAGCACACGCCCGACCGCGGCGGCAGCGCCGAAGACCCCGGCGGTACCGGTGATGTACCACTGTTCGATATGGCTCGGGTAGATCGCGTTGGCGATGCGGCATTCGACATCGACACCGACGATGAAGGCGTGCAGGAAATCAGGGCCGCTGAGTGGGGCGCCCGACTGCGCCCGGTATTCAGCCAGCGCGAGCAAGGCGGACGCCACCGGCACACTCGGATGCAGCAGCGTGCGCAGATGCGTGTCGTCGAAATCGAGCACATGTGCGCTCATGCCGTTCAACAGCGCGGCGGTCGGGCAGTCGAGGCGCTCGCGGCGGCCGATCAGTCCTGCCTGCGGCGGACCGGCAAACGGCAGCAGGGCGGCGAGTGCGGCGTCCAGCGTCTCGTGATGCGCCCCGCCCAGTGCGCAGCCCATCCAGTTGACCAGTGAACGCGCCGCCTCGTGGCGCACCGCGGCGCCGATGTCATCAAACCGCGAGGCGACGACAAAATCGGCGAGTGCGCGGGTGATCCCGGGCGCGTCCGCCTCACCGGTTACCGCAATCAATCGACGCGCATCCCCGCGGCCTTGACCACCTTCGCCCACTTCTCGATTTCGACGGCGATGAACGCGGTGAACTCCGCCGGCGAGTTGCCGACCGGCTCAAAACCCGCCACGGCCATACGCTCGATGACGTCCGGGAATTTCAGCACTTTCAGTGACTCAGCGTGCAGCCGCGTGATGGCGCCCTGCGGCGTGCC
>JANNHN010000359.1:0-2013 GCA_031404395.1 Betaproteobacteria bacterium | reverse complement strand
CGGCGCCTGCGCCAGGGCCTATGGCTGGTCGCCGCAGAAGGGCTGAAGCGCGTAACGACGGATTGTTTCAGTCGATGGAAGCCTGGCTCGACAGTACCTATTTTTTGGCGTCTTTCGCCGCATCCTGAATTTTCTCACCGGCTTTTTCGATCTGCTTGCCGGCGCTCTCCACTGCTTTGTCCATCGATTTGCCGGCGCGCTCCGCCGGACCTTCTGCTTTTTGGCAGGCAGACAGTACGGCAATGACCGTGCTTGCGGCCAGAACAAGCATCAGCTTGCTGTTGAACTTGATCATCGGGTTCTCCTAGAGTTTGTTCAGCTGCGGCGCAGGCTGCGCCCGATTTGCCACACCACCCAGCCGCGCCGCAGCCAGCGGCCGGCCTGGCGCGGGCGCAGGACGACAAACAGCAGTGCAGCGCCCGCGACCAGTATGGGGTGTTGCGCGAGATAACGATACGCCGCCACGCCCTGATCAGCCAGCGCCAGCCGGGGACGCCACGGCTCCACCGTCTGCGCCAGTGCGTTGCGCTGGGCTGCAGCCCTGTCCACCAGCAGACTGCGGCGAGCCGCCAATCGGTTGAGTGCCTCACTCATGGTTCGGAACCGAGCTGCTGCCGGTCCTTGGCCAGCTCGTCCAGGCTGGCGGCGAACAGCCGCGGCTTGGTGCGCAGCTTGTGCACGGCCAGCCATCCCGTCGCGGCCCCTGCGCTCAGGAACGCGGCGGTCAACGCGCCCAGCACCGCGAGCCGATGCGACTCCCAGAACACCACCATGATCAGCATCGCCAGCAGCACGACGCCGACGCCCAGGCAAAACAGCGCCACCTGCGCCAGCACCAGCAGCGCAGTCAGGCGTTCCCGCTCCTCGGCAACATCCGTGGACAGCAGCTCAAGCCGCGTCTGAACAATGCTGATCAGGTTCGCTGACAGCGATTTCAGGGACGCAAACAATCCACCCGCGGACTCCTGCGATGCTTCGGACATTGCCGGGCTAGCGCCGGCCGATCAGCAGCCCGACCAGTAATCCGACGCCGGCAGCAACACCGACAGCCTTCCACGGATTCTGGTGGACATATTCATCGGTCGCCGAGGCCGCAGCCTTGGTCTTGACCACCAGCGCTTCTTCGGTCTCGATCATTTTTGCCTTTGCCGCGGTGAGAGACTCGCCCACTTTGGCACGCATGGCGGCCAAGGCCTCGCCACCCTGGCCGGCCGTGGCCTTCAACAGTGCTTCCGCATCAGCAACCACCACCTTGAAATCATTGATCAGCTTCTGCTTCGTGACCTCGGATGGATTGGTTTCTACAGCAAGATTTCTGGCGCTCATGGCAGATTTCCTTTCATTGTTGCGTTAAAAAACCAGGGATGAGGCGGAGTCGGTTCCAATGCAGCCACTTCATGCCCTGATACCTGTGTCGCCCTACGGCAGCTTCGATACGAGATCCTCTGCCGCGCGGCCGACCACCTTGGGCAGGGTCAGCGGCTCTTCGCTGGTCGTGTCGTAGGAATAGTGCAGTTCCTGCGTCGCCTCCCAAGCCACCGATCCGTCCCTGCTGTCCCAGATCTGGAAGAACAGGCGCACGCGCGCCGTCTTGGTCTCGACGATGCGCAATCCGAATATGCCGAAGCGCTCCTTGGCGCTTTGCCCGAACCCCTGCACCTTGATCTGTGCCATGTAGCGCACACCGGTCGCCTTGCTGACTTCCCGCAGCATTTCATGCTTGAGCAGGCCCGAGTCGAGATAATCCTTGTGCATCCGGATATAGCTGTCGGCAAACCCGTTCTTGTTCACGGCGCCCAGCGTCTCCGCCAGCGGCACGACCCGCACAGCCGGGCGCTTTTGCTGCAGCACCTCGGCAAACATCAGCGCCACCGCCTGTTTCTCCTCTTCCTGCCCGGTTGCCGCGGATGGCGTCAGAAAACCGATGCCATGCGCCTCAAGATCGCCCGGCTTCAGGGAAATCGTGCGCTGCTGCAACGTAGGATAAATCTGCGTGCCGAAACAGCCCGCGAG
>JANNHN010000358.1:0-3264 GCA_031404395.1 Betaproteobacteria bacterium | reverse complement strand
TCGATGTGGATGTCCGACGCGCCCTGCTGATAGGCGTCGATGATGATCTTGTTGACCAGTTTGACCAGTTCGTTGTCGGACGCAGCAGAGGCCACATCTTCGCTGCCAGCCTCGCCCGCTTCGCCCTCTTCGTCCAGTGTGCCGAGCAGATCGTCGATGTTGCCGGAATCTTCCAAGCCGGTAGTGCCGCCGAACATCTGGTCGAGCGTGGACGCAAACTCGCGGTTGGTCGTCACCCGGAACACGATCTTGCTCTTCGGGTACACGTTGTTGACCATGCGCGAAGCCTTGACCCGCTCGGGATCGGTGGTGACGACGACGATCCCCTCTTTGGTATCGTCCAGCGGTATCCACTGGTTGGTCTGGCAGAACTCGCGGTTCATGTTTTTCAACAGATCCGGCGGCTTGATGCGATCCTGCTTGAACGGTTCGTACGGCACACCGAAATAGCTGCCCAGCGCATCACCCATCGCCGGCACCTTGACCTGGAATTCGTCGGTCAACACGGTCTCGACGTCGAGGTTTTTGCGTCGTGCTGAGCGCTGCGCAAGCTCCAGCTCTTCACCGGAGATGACGGCGTTGGTGACCAGCCCGTCGTACTTGCTGCGCACCTGCATCATCGGGCCCTGACGCTGGCGGAAAGCGATGGCCAGCGTTTCGGTCAGCGAAGCAACACCTTCTTCCATCACCGGCGGGAACGGCTGCCCGGCCTTGTTGTTGATGATCTGGACGACTCCGATCAGATCCTTGGTTTTGGCTTCCAGCACCGGTGCAACCAGCATCTGCTTGGTGCGATACCCGGTTTTCGCGTCCACCGCCTTGAGGAAATTGAGTTGCCCGCTGTGGGACTTGAGTTCCGTGTCATCGTAAACGTCGCGGATATTGACCACTCGTTTGCTCGCCGCGACATAACCCGCGATCGACTGCTCATTGATCGGCAGTTTGATGTCCTTGAACGAAGTGAGGCCCGTCTTGACCTTCGAGATGATCGATCCCTTGTCCTCGCTGAGCAGGTAAATCGTCAAGCGATCGGCGCCGAACAGGTTGCACAGTTCCTGCGACAGTTCCAGAATGATTTCGTCGATATTTTTGGTCGCGTGAATCTTGTTCGTGACCGTCTGCAACTTCTGCTGGAAGTTGAGCTTTTCCGCCAGGTTCTCGGTGGCGACCGGTTTGCTCTGGAGTACGGTGCTCATAGATCACCTCTCGTTTTTCAGTTGCGGTGCTGCTGACCGCGGCCCCTGCACACGGTGTCCCGCCTAAAACTCAAAGACCTGACTGCGCTCGAGCATCCGCACTCGACGCTGTAGTGTCTTCGCCGCCATCTGCCCCATGATAGTTTTTAGTTTTCACTTTCCGAGGCTTGAAGTGTGTCACATAAATGGCCGTATCCGCCGCCAGTTTGGCCAATTCTGCCGCCATTAGTCCAGGACATGAGTGTTGGCAATTAATCGCTTGTTTGCGCCCGGTATCCGCTGATGTTGATTCGCTGAAAAAATACTTTAAGTTATTGATTTAATTAACTATTTTAATGTCTCGTCGTGACTGGCAGCTCCTGAGCCCAAGTCACAACCCGCCGTCGGCACACCGTGATTGGCCGGAATCACCGCCCATGCCTCCACTGCATCACTTGGTTGCGAATTTGTGGACGCCGACCCATTGCGCATCCGGCGGATGGGCCCGGAATTCTGCAATACGCTCGATAAACACATCGTAGAGATAGGGTTTGGCCGAGATTTTCTTGAGATTGATCAGTTGCAGTTCAGCCTTGTCCCAGTCCTGCGACCGGTAATAACGCAGCGCCTGGTTCCACAGTTTGATTTCGTCAAGCCTGGCCTTGTCCACCTCACCTTCCAGCCCGACCGGCTCGTAGATGGTCACGGGCTCATCCTTGCCCTTGACCTGCACCAGATCAATCTCGCGCAGCACGATGCCGGAGATTTTTGTCTTGGTGACTTCGCCGATGATGATGTCCGCACCGTACTGCTTGGTGATGCCTTCCAGCCGCGAACCCAGATTCACGGCGTCACCCATCACCGTATAGGCCTTGCGGATCTGCGAACCCATGTCACCGACCCGCATGACGCCGGAATTAACGCCGACGCCGATGGCAAACGGCGGCCAGCCTTTTTCATGAAACTTGCGGTTGAGTACTGCCGACTGCTTCATCATGTCGAGCGCCGCCAGCACGGCATTCTGCGCGTGGTTCGGATCTGCCACCGGAGCGCCCCAGAAAGCCATCACCGCGTCGCCGATGTATTTGTCGAGTGTGCCGCGGTGGCCTTCGCGAATCACCAGACTCATGGTCGTCAGGTAATCATTGATATATATCGACAAATCCTCGGGGCTCAGACTTTCCGAAATCGTGGTAAATCCACGCACGTCGGCGAAAAGCACCGTGAGTTCCTCGGCCCGCGGCTGCATATTGAACTGCTCGGGGTTGCGCGCCATCTCCTCCACCAGTTCCGGTGGCACATATTGGCCGAACAAGCCGGTGATCAGGCGCGTGCCGCGCGCTTCAACCAGGAAACCGTAAGCCATGTTGAATGTGAACAGAATCAGAATCAGCATCAGCCCGGAAGCCAGCGGCAACACCAGATGCCCCGTATGGAACACCATCAGATTGGTGATGACCACGGTCACCAGCACGAACGCGGTGACCAGCATGGACTTGAACGGTGTCAATAAAGGCAGCAGCATGGCCAGCGCCACGCCGGAGAGCAGCAGCAGCACGAACTCTGCCCCGACGACATACGGCGGGCGTTGTTTGATGTTGCCGTCGAGTATGCCGCCGATCAGGTTGGCGTGAATCTCCACTCCCGGAAACACCGGATCCACCGGGGTTGCCCGCAAATCCAGCAGACCGGGCGCCGTCGTGCCGACGAGCGCGATTTTTCCTTTCAGCTCATCCACCGGAACGCGCTCGTTCAGTACATCCACCAGCGAGTAATACCGGTAACTGCCCTTGGCGCCGCGATAAGGCACCAGAGCTGCTGCCTGATAATCGACGGGGATCTGGAAAGGGCCAGTCTTGATCCATTCCAGACCGCTGTAGTTCGTCGTGCTGCCGTCGTCACTGACCACCGGCACTACAGGGGGGTTGCCATGCACAGCACGCACCATCGCCAGCGACAGCGGTTCATAGTAGGCGCCGCCATACTCGACGAGCATCGGCACGCGCCGCGACACCCCATCAAGGTCGGGCAGCGGATTGATATGGCCGGCGCTGGTCGCGGCGCGCTGCAACCGTTCGAGGTTCGCGGT
>JANNHN010000357.1:0-5253 GCA_031404395.1 Betaproteobacteria bacterium | reverse complement strand
CCATCAACCATGCTCTACCGCAATTTGCTGGCGATGGAGACCGAGGAACTGCTGCGCGGTTATCCGGTGGACGGTGCGGTGCTGCTGGGCGGCTGTGACAAGACCACGCCGGCGCTGATCATGGGCGCGACCTCGATGGGCCTGCCGTTCATTTACGTGCCTGCGGGGCCGATGCTGCGCGGCAACTGGCATGGCGAGCCGCTGGGTTCGGGCAGCGATTCGTGGAAATACTGGGCGGAGCTGCGCGCCGGCACCATCGGGGAGCGCGAATGGGGCGAAGTTGAAGAAGGCATCGCGCGTTCGTACGGCCACTGCATGACCATGGGTACGGCATCGACCATGACTTCGGTGGCCGAAACGCTGGGCCTGACACTGCCGGCCGCGGCGTCGATCCCGGCGCCGGATGCCAACCACGCGCGCATGGCCACCGCCAGCGGGCGGCGCATCGTCGAAATGGTGTGGGATGATCTCAAGCCTACGGAAATCCTGACACCGAAAGCGTTCGACAACGCGATCACCGTGGTCCACGCGCTGTCCGGATCGACCAATGCGCTGATCCACCTGGTGGCCATGGCCGGCCGTGCCGGCGTGCCGCTGAAGCTCGAACGGTTCGATGAACTGGCGCAGCGCACCCCGGTGCTGGCCAATATCCGGCCCGCCGGCGATAAATATCTGATGGAGGATTTTTATTACGCCGGGGGGCTCCGCGCGATGCTGTCGGAACTAAAGGATCTGCTGAACCTCGATTGCGCTACCGTCAATGGCCGCACGCTGGGCGAGAACCTCGAGGGCGCCAAGATCTACAACGACGACGTGATCCGCAGACGCAATAACCCATTGTCGGCCAGTGGCGGCCTGGCGGTGCTGCGCGGCAATCTCGCGCCCGACGGTGCGGTGATCAAGCCGACCGCAGCCGAACCGCATCTTCTCAAACATACCGGCCCGGCCGTCGTGTTCAAGGATTACAACGACCTCTACGCGCGCGTCGACGACGAGAACCTGGTCGTCGATGAGAACTCGGTGCTGGTGCTGCAGAATGCCGGTCCGCAGGGCGGCCCCGGCATGCCGGAGTGGGGACAGTTGCCGATCCCGAAAAAGCTGCTCAAAAAAGGCGTGCGCGACATGGTGCGGATTTCCGATGCACGCATGAGCGGCACTTCGTACGGCGCCTGTGTGCTGCACGTCGCGCCGGAGTCGTACGTCGGTGGCCCGCTGGCGCTGGTGCGCGACGGCGACCTGATCGAACTCGATGTGGCCGCGCGCAAGCTCGAACTAAAAGTCAGCGCCGAAGAACTGGCAAAGCGCAAAGCACAATGGAAGCAGCCCGCGCCGCACTACACCCGTGGTTACGGCGCGATTTATTTGCAGCACATTACGCAGGCCGACAAGGGGTGTGATCTCGATGTGCTGCATCATGGTGCGCCGACGCCCGACCCCGAAGTGATTCACTAACACTATTGCGCACAGGGAGTACGACCATGGATTTACCCGTCAACAAATTCAAACAGGCCATCAAGGCCGGCAAACCGCAGATCGGCATCTGGTCGAGCCTGTGCAGTGCCATTTCCGCCGAAGTGCTGGCTGACGCCGGTTTCGATTGGGTGCTGCTGGATACCGAGCATTCGCCCAATGAACTGCCGATCGTGCAGAACCAGCTCGACGCCATGCTCGCCGGCACCACCGAGCCCATCGTGCGTCCGGCGTGGAACGACACGGTGCTGATCAAACGTTATCTCGATGTCGGCGCGCGCACGTTGCTGATTCCGTATGTGCAGAACGTCGAGGAAGCGAAGCGCGCGGTGGCCGCGACGCGCTATCCGCCGCAGGGGGTGCGCGGCGTGTCGGGCTGCACGCGTGCCAACCGCTATGGCCGGGTGAAGGATTATTTCAAGCGCGTGCATGACGAGATGTGCGTGCTGGTGCAGGTGGAAACGCGTGCGGCGATGACGCAGATCGAGGCGATTGCCGCGGTCGAAGGTGTCGACGGCGTGTTCATCGGGCCGAACGATCTCGCCGCCGACATGGGTTACCTCGGCAACTGGCAGCATCCGGAAGTGTGGAAGGTGATGGAAGATGCGGCGAAGCGCATCACCAAGGCCGGCAAGGCGCCGGGCATCCTCGTGGGTGAAGGCGACGGCCAGCGCTGCCTCGACATGGGTTATCTGTTTGTCGCGGTGGGGTCGGATCTGGTGATGCTGGCGCGCGGCACAGAAGCGCTGGCAGCGAAATTCAAGAAATAATAAAAATATCAACAAAAACAATGAGTTATATAATATCCGCAGCGTAGACGACAGCTGCTGATGACTCTACCGAAACCAGCATCGCTGCTGACCGCGCTGATCGTCGTCGCGGCCGTGGCGATTTATTTTGTGCCGCCACCCGCCGGCGTCACCGTCAATGTGATGCATACCGGCGCGTTGCTGGTGCTGGTGATGGGCTTGTGGGCCATCGGCTCGTTGCCCGAGTATTTTGTCGCACTGATTTTTTTCTTGCTGGCGATTCTGCTGGAGGTCGCCACCCCCACGGTCATTTTTTCCGGTTTCGCATCAGGCACGCTGTGGCTGGTGCTCGGCGGGCTGGTCATTGCCGAAGCGGTGCGTTCGACCGGACTCGGTGAGCGCATCGCACGACTTGCGCTGGGCGAGGAAACGCTGAGTTACCGGAAACTGGTCACGGCGGCAGTGCTGGTGTCGCTGCTGCTGTCGTTCCTGATGCCGGCGACTGTCGCGCGCATTCTGCTGCTGGTGCCGATCTTCGCCGCGGTGGCCGAACGCCACGGCCTGGCGCGCGACAGCGTGGGTTACGCCGGTGTGATGCTGGCGACCATCCTCGCCACCTTTCAGTGCGGCACGGCGATCCTTCCCGCCAACGCGCCGAATCTGGTGCTGGCCGGTGCTGCGGAGACGCTGTACGGCGTGCAGTTGATCTATGCCGAATACCTGTGGGCGCAGTTTCCGGTGATGGGTCTGGTCAAGGGCTGGCTGATCATCGTCATGGTGTGCCGGCTGTGCCCCGCGGAAACGCAGACGGCAACCACGGCGGCGGCGCTGCCGCCGATGAGCGCTGAAGAAAAACGGCTGGCGGTGATCGTGTTTGCATCGCTGGCGTTGTGGGCCACCGATTTTCTGCACGGCATCCGCCCGGGCTGGATCGCGCTGGCCGCGGCGGTGATCGCAATGATGCCGCGCGTCGGCGCAGTGCCGGTGACCATGTTCCAGGAGCGCGTGCGCTTCGGCACTTTTTTCTACATCGGCGGCATCCTCGGTCTCGGCGCGGTGATGATCGAGACAGGGTTGAGCGTCGCCATCGGCAACGCAGTGCTCGGACTGTTCCGGCTTGAGCCTGGCGCGGACGCCGCCAACTTCGCGGTGCTGAGTCTGATATCGACGTTCGCGGGGTTGATCACCACCAATCCATCGCAGCCGGCGCTGATGGCGCCGCTGGCGGGGCATTTCGCCGAGGCCGCGGGCTGGCCGCTGAAAACAGCGTTGATGACGCTGGCGGTGGGTTTTTCCACGGTGATCCTGCCTTATCAGGTGCCGCCGGTGGTGGTTGGCCTGCAGGTCGCGCACCTGTCGGTGCAGACCGCCATGCGAGTGACCGTGCCGCTGGCCGTGATTAGCATCGTGACGCTGATTCCGTTGCAATATTTCTGGTGGAAACTGATCGGGTATTTTGGAAACTGAGTTGGAAACTGAGTTGGAAACCGGATCGGAGGCTGAATGACATCGCAATTGTTTACGCCGGTGCGGATCGGCAAACACACGTTGTCCAACCGCATCACTGTTGCACCGATGTGCCAGTACAGCGCCATCGACGGTTCGATGACCGACTGGCACCTCATGCACCTCGGTTCGCTGGCGATTTCCGGCGCGGCCATGCTGGTGATTGAAATGACCGGCGTCACGCCGGCAGGGCACATCACGCCTTATTGCGTGGGCTTGTATTCGGATGCGAACGAAGCGGCAATGAAGCGCGTGGTTGATTATGTGCGCGGCATTTCACCGATCCTGCTCGGGGTGCAACTTGCCCATGCCGGGCGCAAAGGTTCTGCGCACCGGCCGTGGCAGGGCCATGGTTTCCTTAAACCGGCAGAAGGCGCATGGCAGACATTCGCGCCGTCCGCAGTACCGCTGGCCGCAGGCTGGCCGACGCCACAGGCGATGAGCAAAGCAGAAATGCAGCAACTGATACAGGCATTCGTGCAAGCCGCACAGCGTGCGGCGCGCATCGGGCTTGATTTCATCGAAATCCATTCAACGCACGGCTATCTGCTGTCAGAGTTCCTGTCGCCATTGGCTAACAAGCGCAATGACGATTACGGCGGTAGCCTGGAAAATCGCATGCGTTTTCCGCTGGAGGTGTTTCGTGCGGTGCGCGCGGCGTTCCCGGCAGATCGTCCGGTCGGCGCAAAAATCTCCGGCACCGATTTTGTCGATGGCGGATTTTCACCCGATGACGCAGTGACCTATGCCCGTAAACTGAAAGCCGAAGGCTGCGCCTATGTCACAGTGTCCGGCGGTGGCGTGGTGCTCGACGCCAAAATCCCCGTCGGCCCCGGTTACCAGGTGCCGTTCGCCGAACGCGTCAAAAAAGAAACCGGTATCACCACCGGTGCGGTGGGCATGATCACTGATCCGCGGCAGGCCGAAGCCATCATCGCCAATGGTCAGGCGGATTTCATCTCGCTGGCGCGCGCGATGCTGTTCAACCCGCGCTGGCCGCAGCATGCGGCAGTGACGCTGGGTGTGGAAGCGACGTATGCGCCGCAATACGAGCGTGCCGCGCCCAAAGCCTGGCGGCCAGGAAGGACGCTGGGGCGGCTCGAATAGTCAATTCTCCACGGCATCTGCAGGGGGTGAGACTTATAATGCGCCCATGCAAGCCGTAACCGCCAGCCCGAAAGACCTCTTCAGCCACCGCAAATACTGGGCGGAGCGCTTCGGCACGGCCCCGTTTTTGCCGATGTCGCGCGCCGAGATGGAGAAACTCGGCTGGGACGAATGCGACATCATCCTCGTCACCGGCGATGCCTATGTTGATCATCCCAGCTTCGGCATGGCCATTGTTGGCCGGTTGCTGGAGGCGCAGGGTTTCCGGGTCGGCATCATTGCGCAGCCGGACTGGCACTCGGTCGATGCCTTCCGCGCGCTGGGCCGGCCCAAGCTATTTTTCGGCATCACTGCCGGCAACATGGATTCGATGGTCAATCGCTATACCGCCGACCGCCGCGTGCGCAGCGACGATGCCTAC
>JANNHN010000356.1:0-3299 GCA_031404395.1 Betaproteobacteria bacterium | reverse complement strand
CCCGAAACGCCGCCTCCACCGCGCGCACCAGTGAAGGATGCAACGTCCCCAGGACGGGTGTTTCTCCATGCGGTGCCGCCGGCGGAACCGAAAACCATTCCGTGGTGTACGGCAGATCAATCAACGGTCTCAGGTCAAATTTGGTGTCGTAGCTGAGTCCTGCCGCTGCATAGGCCGCCGGATTGAGATTGCGCAGGATGGCGAATTCGCCGCGGTACAGTTGTGTCGTGCGCTGGCTGGTGCCGTAAGCGACACGCACCACGAAGGGTGGCGCGTCGTTGTCAAACACGGCAAGGATCAGCGCGGGCCGGGGTTTGGCGCGGGGGTTGATGTCGTCGGGAAAGTGGCACCACACGATTTCACCGGCGGTGGGCTCTCCCCACGTTTTCATTTTGTTTCAGGTTTGATGTCGAACAGGCTGGAGCGCACAGAATGCTTGTCGCCCTGTGGCACGCGCTTTTTGATTTGTCGCAGTTGTGCCGCGTTTAGCGGGCCATCGTCCGCTTCGTATTGCGGCAGAACTTTGATGGCCAATTCGCGCAGGGCCTGGTGTATGGCCTGTGTTTCATCGACGCCCAGCCTTGCGGCGAGGCGCTTCGCGGTTTCGCGCGTCACGCCACTTGCGCTGTCGGTGACCCGGTAGCGAAAGGCGATCTGCTGGGCGGATAAGCGGGTGGGGGTGGCCATGACGTTTGTTCCAATTGGATATCTATAAGATATCCAATTGACCGCCAACCGTCAATTGAAAAAGGGATGTCCTGCTTTCGGCCCGACGCTGTTCAGGCTACTCGATGGGCATCGCGAAATCATCATAGCTTATTGTTTTTATTAATTATTTTATGATTTTCGCTTGGCGGCGTCGGTCCGTTTGCTTAATACCGCCGTATCAACGTCGACGCCTGCCCATCCCGCTTCATCTCGGTGCGGTTCAGGAAACTCATGCCCAGCAGCGCAATCTTCAGGCCGTCGCCTTCGAGCACCACCGCTTCGACGGCGTGCAGCAGGATGTCGCCGACCCTTGGTATTCTGTATTCGCCGCGCCGCGCGGGCAGCACTTACCGGCCAAAAAACCCGCGTAATTTCTGCACGGCATCCGCAGCATCTTTTATGGCATCGGTGGGCGTCGGCGCGGGAGGCGTGGATCCTGCTGGGGCGGATGCGGGTGCAGCTGCAGCGGGCGCGGGTGCAGCCGCGGATGCGGATGGCGGCGCAATCAGCGGTGTAGGCCCTGCTTTTTTCATGGCGGTGGACGCTGCTACGCTCGGCAGCGGTTTGCCAACCAGTGCCGCCAATCGGTCGCGTTCGATCACCGCTGCCAGCGATGCGCGCAAACTTTCACGCTGCGCAGGCACTCCATACGAGGCGGCATCAACTTTCCACTCCACGTTGTTCACGGTCAGCCCGGTGCTGCGTCCCGGGCTGGGGCTGCCGTAGGCGCCCGAATAATTGCCTGCGGGGGCGGCGAAACTCTTGACGTTAATAGCGAAACTCACGGTAACCGACGTGTCAGCGGAATGCTTCTTGGGATCAGGCCAGATGAATTTGCGGCTGACATCAACGGAGAAATCGCCGGTCTTTTTTTCGCCCTTGCATGCATTGAAGTGGCCGGGGTTTGTTTCAGAATCGGACGAACGCAGCCCCTCGGCGCTAGGCGCTGCCGGCAGAAAATTTTTCAGCGCGGCATTGGCCCGCAGTATGAAATCACGCTCTTGAGCGCTGAGCGGAACCGTATCCACGCAATCGGCATGGACGGCGGAGGCATGAAAAAACACCAGCGCGAGGATAAGTCGGCGCAGCGTGATCCGTGTGGAGGGCATGGTGTTTTTTCCCGTTATTCGAGGTACATGTTGATGGGCGGCGTTAGCTGATTTGAATATTCCTGCTATCAGTCGATTTCCCGCAGAAAATCCTCAGTAGCGCCGCGTCAGCGTCAGCGACTGACTGTCGCGTTTCATGTCGGTGCGGTTGAGAAAACTCATGCCGAGCAGGGCGATTTTCAGTCCATCGCCTTCCAGTACCACGGCTTCCACGGCGTGCAGTGTGATGTCGCCGACCTTCACGGTGTCGAGCGTGATCCGGTAGGCTGCCGCGCGGCCGTTGGCGGTTTCGGTATAGCCACGTGCCCCGCTGAGATAATTGATGCCGAGCTGCCGGGCCTGGCCGCTGGAGATGGCAATCGAGGTGGCGCCGGTATCGACCAGGAACTGCACGGTGTTGCCGTTGATTTGTCCAAGCGTCTGGTAATGGCCGCGCGTATCCGCGGTCAGCGTCACGGAGGAACCGGGGCCGGTGCTGGGGGCTGATCCGCCGCCGTAACGGGCGCCCGAGCCCGGCGCCAGTGTCTGGCGTTTGCCCTGGTATTCGATGACTGCGGCGTTGCTGTCGGCGCTGATCAGTTTGACGCCTTCGGGCGTCGCCTGGCCGACGGACAGCGTGCGCGGCTTGCCGCCGTCGATGACCACCACGGCCCTGCCGCTGAACAGCCCGACGACGCTGATGTCCGCGGCGCGGGCGGGCGCGGCGCACAGCAGGAGCACGCACAGGATTGCTTTAACATAGCAGCATCGTACTGTGAATTTTTTCATGACACCTCCCATGAAGCCCGTCGCCATTTTCCGCCATACGCCCACCGAAGGGCCGGCCTATTTTGCCACGTACCTTGAACGCCGCAATATTCCGTTTCAAGTCATCGGCATAGATACCGGAGACCCGGTGCCGGCAGATACGACTGCTTACTCCGGGCTGTGTTTCATGGGCGGCCCGATGAGCGTCAATGACAATCTGCCGTGGATCGCGCCGGCGCTGGCGCTGATCCGCGATGCGGTGGCGCGCGACGTGCCGGTGATCGGGCACTGCCTCGGCGGGCAAATGATGGCGAAGGCGCTGGGGGCGCCGGTGACGCGCAATCCCGTCAAGGAAATCGGCTGGGGTGCAGTGGAGGCGCTGGATCACCCGGAGGTGCAGCGCTGGCTGGGTGTCGATCTGCGCTCATTCCTGTCGTTTCACTGGCATGGCGAGACCTTTGCGATCCCTGACGGCGCGACGCGGGTGCTGTCGAGTGCGTGGTGCGCCAACCAGGCATTTGTGCTGGGTAAACATTTCGGCATGCAATGCCATGTCGAGATGACGGAAGACATGATCCGCACCTGGTGTCGCGACTGGGCGAAAGAGGTGGAGGCTCTGGCAGGCCGCCTGGCTTCGGTGCAGACGCCCGCGGAAATGGAAACCGGGATTGCCGGAAAAGTGCACGCCCTTAATGCGGTCGCTGACCGGATTTACGATCAATGGACGGCGGGGCT
>JANNHN010000355.1:0-1589 GCA_031404395.1 Betaproteobacteria bacterium | reverse complement strand
TCGCCTTTTTTAAAACCCTGCGCGAAACCCGGCACCACCTGCTCGAATGCATGCTGCGCGATATAAGCCGTGTCTTTGCCTGGCAGATATTTGCTTGAACAATGGATGTCGGTGCTGATTTCATCGCCCAGCACCCGGGCGCTGCCGTGAATGATTGTGGCCATAAGTTACCTCCAAAACTACAAGATCAAAATCAGCCACAGAGGTCACAGAGTTCACAGAGAAAAACCAGATCAAATTCCAAAATCCAACCGCCTTCACATTGCATCGCGGTTTTGTCTTTGCAGTTCTCTGTGCTCTCTGTGACCTCTGTGGCTAAAAGGTTTTCGCTTTTCCGTTTTGCCCTAAGCCGCCGCGCGCCAGTCGCCGCCGGCGACCGTCCGTGCATCGGTCACAAATCCCGTCAGCGCCGAAGCTGCCACCGTTGCCGCCGAACCGATCCAGATTTCCGAACTTGGATTGCCCAGCCGGCCCTTGAAATTGCGGTTGGCGCTGGAAATCACCACCTGGTCATCGCCGGCGATGTAATGGCCGGTGATGTTGACGCAGGTGCCGCAGCCCGCCGCTTCGACCGAGGCGCCGGCGGCAGTCAGAATTTCAAACAAACCTTCACGCAGCGCCGCGAGGTAGATTGCCCGAGATGCCGGCGTGACAATCATGCGCACGCCCTTGGCGAGTTTTTTGCCTTTCAGAATTGCTGCAGCCTGACGAATGTCGTCGAGCCGGCCGTTGGTGCAGGTGCCGATCAGCGCGACCTGGATTTTCTGGCCGGACACTTCATTCACGCCGACCACGTCATCAATGTGATGCTGGCGCGCCACCTGCGGCGGCAGCTTCGCGGTGTCGATCACGATGCGCCGTGCGTACGTGGCATCGGCATCGGCCTTCACCGGTTTCGGCGCCGCGGCGTTATGCGCTTTCAGCCAGGCAAAAGTTTTTTCATCGGCTTCAAGCAGCGCCGCTTTGGCACCCAGCTCCGCCGCATGATTGGACAGCGTCATGCGATCGTCGATCGCCATCGCCGACACGCCGGAACCAACATACTCCAGCGCCTGGTAGTTCGCGCCTTCCGCCCCCAGCTGCGACAGCATGTGCAGCGTGACATCCTTGGCCCACACGCCTGGCTGCAATGGGCCATTTAATTCGATCCGTATGGTTTCCGGCACACGAAACCACAGCTTGCCGGTCATCATCACCGCGGACACGTCGGTGCCCTCGACGCCGGTGCCGAACGCATTGAATGCACCATAGGTTGTCGAATGCGTATCCGTGCCGACCACGAGGTCGCCGCAGGTCAGATGGCCGCCCTCAGGCAACACCTGGTGGCAAATGCCGTCGCCGACATCGTAAATCGGCGAGCCGTGTTTTTCGGCGAATGCGCGCATCGCAACATGGGTATTGGCCGCTTCCATGTTCGGCGGCGGCGAGTAGTGGTCCAGCACCAATGCGGTGCGTTTGACATGCGGCAGCGCAAAACCCGACCTGCCCGCGCCCAGTTTCTCGATCATTTTCAGCGCATTGCCGGCGCGCGCGTCGTGGATCATCGAGAAATCGACGTCAGCGACAACGATTTCACCGGCCTTCGCCGG
>JANNHN010000354.1:0-10715 GCA_031404395.1 Betaproteobacteria bacterium | reverse complement strand
CTACATCGGGCTGGCCCTGCTGTTCATCGCACTCGCTTCACGCGAACTGCACGGCGAACACCACGGCCTGAAAGCGGCGCTGCTGCTGCTCGGCTGCCTGGGTCTGGTGGTACGCAGCCACCAACTGATCGCCGATGTCGCCGCGCTGGCGGGATTTGCGATGGCCTACTATGGCGCGGCACTGGCTGCGCGCCGCGCTGTGTCCGGCGGCTTCTGGCTGGGTACCGCCTGCGGCCTGGTGTTCATGGCACAAGGCATCCCCGAGGCCGCAATGATCGCAGTGATTGCCGCAGCGCTGCCGCTGATCAATTACCGCTGGCGCACACCGCAGTTCGCCGCAACGCTGGGTATTGCTCTCGTCGCCGCACTGCCGTGGCTGACGCTGTGGCCGCTGCTGTTTTTCCAGCGCGACCCGGTGCTGTTCAATACCTGGCTCACCGCCGAAAACCTCGCGCGCCTTTTCGATCCGGTTAATCTGCCGCGCGGTTTCGGTTACTACCTGCGCATCCTACCCTGGTACGCGTTTCCGGTATGGCCGCTCGCACTGTGGGCGCTGTGGCGCGCGCGACGCATGCAGCAACTCGCCTCCACCGGCGTCTTGTTGCCGGTGCTGGGCTTCGGGGTAACTCTGCTCATGCTCAGCGGGGCAGCCGAATCACGTGAACTCTATGCACTGCCGATGCTGATACCGCTGGCGCTGCTCGCGGTGCCCGCCATCGAGCCGCTGCGCCGCGGCGCGGCCAACGGCTGGCACTGGTTCAGCATCATGGTTTTCACTTTTTTCGTTATCGTGTTCTGGTTCTACTGGAGCGCGCTGGAACTCGGTGTGCCGGCGCGCCTGCACGGCCATCTGCACACCCTCCGCCCCGGTTACGACTTCGGCTTCCGCTGGCTGCCGTTTCTGGTCGGGATCGCCTATACCGCGGGCTGGTTTACGCTGCTCGCAAAATTGCCGCGCAACGCCGAGCGTCCGCTGATGGTGTGGGTGGGCGGCATTGCAGTCGCATGGGCGCTGCTGGCGACGCTGTTCATCGGCTGGCTCGATACCGCAAAAAGCTACCGCTCAATGGTCGCCGACATGAGCCGTGCCATGCCTGCGCAGTATCGTTGCCTCGCCAGCCGCGACTTGGGCGAGGCACAGCGCGCGTTGCTGCATTATTTCGCCGGTATCCGCACCGAACGCGTTGAGGTGAAGCCACAGGCCTTCTCCTGCGATCTGCTGCTCGCGCAAGGCCGCCCGCTCGATGAGCAGGTGATGACGCAGGACTGGAAAAAAATCTGGGAAGGCCACCGGCCCGGCGACAAGGACGAACGCTTCCGCCTCTACCAGCGGGCTGTTAAAAAATAACTGCGGTGAGCGACATCCTGCAGCGCTTCATCTTCGAATACGCGCCGATCCGCGGCGAACTGGTGCAACTCGCCGCCACCTGGCAGGCCGTCACCGAACGCCACGCCTATCCCGCACCGCTGCGCAAACTCCTCGGCGAATTGATGGCCGCAGGCGCGCTGCTCGCCGCCACTCTCAAATTTGAGGGTACATTGATCCTGCAATTACACGGCAACGGCCCGGTGAAGCTGATCGTCGTCGAATGCACGGCTGGCCATGCCATGCGTGCCACCGCTAAATGGGAAGGCGATCTGGCGGAGGCAGGCAACTTGCGTACACTCCTCGGCAGCGGCCGTTTTGTCATCAACCTGGTGCCTGAATCCGGAAAGCAGAGTTATCAGGGCATCGCTGATCTCAACGCCGACAGCATCGCCGCCGCGCTGGAGCACTACATGGCGACCTCGGAACAGATCACCACGCGATTGTGGCTCGCCAGCGACGACACGCGTGCCGCCGGCCTGCTGGTCCAGAAACTGCCGGAGCGTGATGCGGCAGATGCCGACGCGTGGCCGCGTGTCGAGCATCTCGCCGCCACCGTGCGGGAGCAGGAATTGCTGACCCTCGCACCGCGCACGCTGCTGCAGCGGCTGTTTCATGAGGAGGATCTGCGTGTGTTCGAGCCGCGCCCGGTATTTTTCCGCTGCTCGTGCTCACGCGAACGCGTGACCGACATGCTGCGCATGCTGGGACTGGACGAAGTGCGCAGCGTCATCGCCGAGCGCGGAGAAGTCGAGGTGCATTGCGAATTTTGCAACCGGCGTTATGCGTTTGACGCGGTTGATAGTGAAGAAATTTTTGCGGCTGCAATCGCCGCGCCGGTCAAAAAAACCCGCCACTGAAACAGCCTTGCTGCGGCGCATCGTCGCCTCGACACTCACGGATACCGGGCGTAAAATTTGATTTCCCTCAGCCGCCCGTTCCGCTGCGCGGCCATCGAACATAATTAATCAATTTAATCAATTAGTTACGGAGAATGCCATGAATATCGGACGCGAAGTGGTCGTATTGAGCGGTGTGCGCACTGCCATTGGTGATTACGGCGGCGCACTGAAGGACATCGCGCCGACTGAACTCGCCGGTCAGGTCGTCAAGGAAGCCGTCAGCCGCGCAAAAATCGATCCCAAACAGGTCGGGCAACTGGTCTTCGGCAACGTGATTCACGGCGAAGCGAAGGACATGTATTTCTCGCGCGTCGCCTGCATCAAGGGCGGCCTGCCGCAGGAGACTACCGCGCTGACCGTCAACCGGCTGTGCGGCAGCGGCATGCAGGCCATCATCTCCGCAGCGCAGGGCATCATGCTCGGCGACTGCGATGCTGCGGTCGGTGGCGGCGCTGAATCGATGAGCCGCGGCGGTTATCTGATGCCCAGCCTGCGCTGGGGTCAGCGCATGAGCGACGGCAATGTCATCGACATGATGGTCGGCGCGCTGACCGACCCGTTCGATACCGTACACATGGGCATCACCGCGGAGAACATCGCTGCGCAGTGGAAAATCAACCGCGAGCAACAGGATGAATTTTCGGTGGAAAGCCATCGCCGCGCGATCAACGCCATCGAGAAGGGGTACTTCAAGGACCAGATCCTGCCGGTCGAACTGAAAACCCGCAAAGGCTCGACGCTGTTCGACAAAGACGAACATCCGCGCGCCGACATCACGCTGGAAAGCCTCGCCAAGCTGCGCGCGGTATTCAAGAAAGAAGGCGGCTCGGTGACCGCCGGCAACGCCTCGGGCATCAACGACGGCGCCGCTGCCATCGTGATGATGGAAAAAGAAGCCGCCAGGAAGGCCGGACTCAAACCGATGGCGCGTCTGGTGTCCTACGGCATTTCCGGCGTCGATCCGAAAATCATGGGCATCGGTCCGGTGCCGGCGGTGCGCAATGCGCTGCAGCGCGCCGGGCTCAAGGTCGAGGACATGGATGTCATCGAATCGAACGAAGCCTTCGCGGTGCAGGCGCTCGCGGTTTCCTGCGACTTAAAATTTGATCCGAAAAAAACCAATCCCAACGGCGGCGCTGTCGGCCTGGGCCACCCCATCGGCGCCACCGGCGCGGTGCTCACCGTCAAGGCGCTCTACGAACTGCAGCGCACCGGCGGCAAGTACGCGCTGGTGACGATGTGCATCGGCGGCGGCCAGGGCATCGCTGCGGTGTTTGAGCGGATGTAATATCGCCGTCGCAAACCAGCACCTGAATGACAGAAAACAAAACCAGAGAAGGATTACTGAAATGCGTATCGTAAAACTGCTGGCCGCCCTCGCCGTTCCGGCGCTGCTGGCGGCGCCCGCGGCCTACGCCGCGGATGCCACGTCCAAATTTCCGGAAAAACCCATCCGGCTGATCATCGGCAGCGCGGCAGGCTCCGGCCCCGACATCATCAGCCGGCTGTTGTCGGAGCGTTTGTACGACACCTGGAAACAGCGTGTCGTCGTTGACACACGCCCCGGCGCCGCCGGCGCGATCAGCGCCGATCTGGCGCTGCAGGCGGCGCCTGACGGCTACACCTGGATGATGCTGACTTCGCAGCTCTTCGTCGCATCCCAGGTGCTGGCCGACATCAAGTTCGACCTCGCCCGCGACTTCCAGTCGCTGTCGCTGATCGGCACCACACCCTTCGTGCTGCTGGCGAACAACCAGCTCCCGGCCAAGTCGCTGAAGGAGTTGATCGACCTCGCAAAAAAATCGCCGGGCAAGCTCCGCTACGGCTCGGCGGGCACCGGCGCCTCCGAACATCTCTCCGGCGTGCTGCTGACGCACCTCACCGGCACCAACATGCTGCATGTGCCGTACAAGGGCGTCGCACAATCCATCGCCGACGCATTGGCCAACGAAGTGCAGACCACCTACGCGGTGCTGCCCGCAGCCTATCCCCACATCCAGGGCGGGCGGCTGCGCGCGCTGGGCGTGACCACGGCCAAACGCGCCCCGCTGATTCCGGACGTACCGGCGATCGGCGAAGTGGTTCCCGGCTATGCCATGAATGCCTGGTACAGCATCGTCGCCGCCACCCGCACGCCGACACCGATCCTGAACCAGGTCAGCACCGAGATCGCCAGGGCCGTCCGGGAGCCGGCCTTCGGCGAAAAACTCAAAAACTTGGGCGTCGACATCGTCGGCAGTGACCGTGCCGGCCTCGACGCCTGGCGGCGCGACGAGCACAAACGCATCAGCGAACTGGTCAAAGTCTCCGGCGCCAGGATGTAAACAGTGCCGCCTCGCTGAAATCCACCGGAAACGCCGCGCAATGCACGGCGTTTTTTATGAGTATCCGGCGTCGCGGCCAGGCGCGCCTGGTCCATTCTGTGAACATCCGATTTCAGCGCAAACACAGCCGCCCGCATTTGCAGCACAATGCGGCCCATGACCACTACCGCCCAAACCACACCACACCCCACAGGCCTGCCCGGCATCGTACGCCTGCTGCTGAACATCGGCCACGCCGTGGACCACATGTTTTTGCTGATATTCGCCACGGCCGTCGCCTCGGTCGCCGTCGAATTCGGTCACGCCAACTGGACCGACCTGATGCCCTACAGCGTCGGCGCCTTCGTGTTGTTCGGTCTGGGGGCGTTGCCCGCCGGCCATCTGGGTGACCAATGGGGCCGCCGCGTGATGATGATTATTTTCTTTGTCGGCATGGGCGTATCCGCCCTGCTGGTGGCCACCACGCAAAACGCCTGGCAGCTTGCCGCCGCACTGACGCTGCTCGGCGCCTTCGCCTCGATCTACCATCCGGTCGGCATCCCGATGCTGGTGCAGGGCGTGCCCAACCCCGGCGCGGTGATCGGCTTGAACGGTCTCGCTGGCAATCTTGGCATCGCCGTTGCCGCGCTGGTAACCGGCCTTCTCGTCAAATGGATCGGCTGGCGCGCCGCCTTCATCGTGCCCGGCCTGATCGCCATCGGCTGCGGCATCGTCTTTGCGATGATCTGTCCGAAAGAAATCGAAGCACCCGCCAAACGCAAGGGCGGCAAAGCCAAAGTCACGCTGACACCACAGATGCTGGCGCGCGCCTTCGGGGTGATGACCGCAGCCGCAGCCGTCAGCACCATCCTGTTCAACTTCACCACCAACGGCAACTCGCAAATGCTGGCCGAAGGCTTCCTGGGTGTCATCGAAGACCCCGCCGTCATCGGCACGCTGCTTGCCATCATCTACACCATCGCCTCGTTCGCGCAGGTCATCGTCGGCCGGCTGATCGACAAAGTGCCGTTCAAACCGCTGCAGTTCTGGATGTCGGCGATCCAGATCCCGTTGCTGATCTGGGCGGCGTACACGCAGGACTGGTGGCTGTTTGTCGCGCTGCTGACGGTGATGGTGTTCGTCTTCGGCTCGATTCCGTTCACCGACGCCATGATCGTGCGCTACGTCGATGACCGGCTACGCTCGCGCGTGGCTGGCATGCGGCTGACGGTAGCCCTCGGCTTCAGTTCGGCCGCGGTATGGGCGCTCGGACCGATCGTCAAGGCGATCGGGTTTTCATCGTCGCTGTGGATACTCGCCGGCATCGCTGCGATCAAGGCCGCCATTGTGCTGCTGCTGCCGGAAGAGCCCAAAACAGAACCGGTGAAAACGTAACGCCCCGGCATCAACCGGCGCCATGCAGCCATATGAAACGCCGCGCAGTGCGCGGCGTTTTGTTTTGCGCCGGAACCGCATCGCCGGCGGTTGCAGGCCACCCGCACCGGCATTGACCTGCATCAAAAAACGCCCGGAAAACCACCCCTGAGGCAGATCAGATAGCGCAGACTTAGAGCGCCTAACAAAATGAAATCTGTGCAGAGTAGAGGGATGAAAAGCCCTTCCCCCTCCAGGGGAAGGGTTGGGATGAGGAAAGATTTGCATTTTGTTATGCACTCTTAGTCACGGAAGGAGAATTCTCATGAGCAACCAAGTGTGCAGCAACGGCTATTCATCCTCGGTGAGGAAAACGGGATCACTGTTCATCTGGGGTGTTCTGGCCTGCGCGATGTCGATCACCTTCGGAGATGTGATGGCACAGAGCAACGGCGGCAGCGGCAAAAAAATCGTCGAGATGCAATGCATCAAGTGTCACGGCACGGGTGAGCTCGGCGCCCCCAAAATCGGTGATCGGGCCGCGTGGATACCGCGCATGAAGTACGGAGTCGATGCTCTGGTGCTCTCCGCGATCAGAGGTCACGGGGGCATGCCCGCGCGCGGCGGCATGGCCGCCCTGACCGATCCTGAAGTACGGGAAGCGGTCATTTACATGTTCAGTCAGGGGATCGTCACCGTGACCGGCCCCGCGCCCGCGCCAGTCGCGGCAACCGGCCCCAACTACAAGATCGTTGATGGCATGGACATTTACCTGGGTGTGGCAACGGCGGAATCCATCCGTGAGCAACATGCGAAGGGATATCCGGAAAGGTCGATGCACAAAGGCGCTCCGGGCCGCAAGGACAGTTACCATGTGAATATCACACTGCTCGACCGCAAAACCAAGGCAGCAATCGCCGATGCGCTGGTTGAAGTGACAGTCGCCGATCCGGTCATGGGTGGCGAAACAAAAACGCTTGAACTGATGGCGTTCAACCACGCCATCAGCTACGGCAACTACTTCCGGATGCCCGGCAAGGATTCCCACACGATTACGGTGCATATCCGCAGACCGGGTATATCCCGGGTCATTGAGACGCGGTTCGACTACCGGCATAACTGACCGCTCCGCGCCTTTGCAGTAATGACCGCGGCGGCGGTCATCGTGCCGGCCCCAACGCGCCAATCAAATGGGCTTACGGCCGCTGATGACTCTGAGCAAGACAACCACAATGGCGATCACCAACAGTATATGGATGAAGCCGCCCAGGGTGTAAGAGGAGACCAGCCCCAGCAGCCACAGAATGAGCAGTACAACAGCGATGGTATAAAGCATGGCAATAATCCCTTTTTATCAATTCACAATCAATTTGCGCGTATTGCGCCGTCAACAATCCTGACGTGATCCCCGTTCCGCCACGACGGCGGATTCACTTCCTGGATCATGCGCGTCGATCCGTCATCCAGGCGGACGGTAATTTCGTAACTCTTCGTAGACTTCACTCTTTTCTCGACCTCGTTGCCGGCCACAGCACCGCCCACCGCGCCGACCACGGTCGCAATTTTTTTGCCGCTGCCGCCGCCGACCTGATTGCCCAGCAAGCCGCCCACGACCGCACCGCCGACCGCGCCGAGACCGCTGCCTTCGCCGCTGGCTGCGATTTCCCGCACCGATTCGATCACACCGCATTGGCTGCACTTTGCGCTGACGGGAGCGCTGTTCGCCACCGGCGCCGGCGGCGCCTTTGCTTTCGCTTTTGCGGTGGCAGGCTGCGTGGACTTCTTCACAGACTTGTCCACGCCGGCGTCACCGGCGCCGCCGATCGAAGTGGGAATCCAGCCCATGATGGCCGCGACACCCGCGATACTGAACAGAATCACCGCGATACCGACGATCCATGCCAGGGGATGCAGGGATTTTCCGGCTGTTATGACTTGATTTTCCATGTTGATTTCCTTTTTGTGCTGCGTTGTGTACCGGGTATCGCACCGCAAAATTGCCGGCGCCCCGATAAAACCGCAAATCGCTGATCCCGAAACGTAAACCGACACGGTTTAATGAGGGTTGCGGCAATTGTCCGCGCTGCTGCCGGGGTGCTCCGTACGCGAACGCACATACCAAGGAAATAATCCCGTGCCAACGCACCCGGCGGCAACAGCAAAAAAGAATGCACCGGCAAGGCCGGCGCATGTCTCTTCTGCTGCCCGACGTACAGTTACCTGTCCGCCGTTATTTGTCCTTCCCGACCTGATTGCCGATAACACCACCGACCGCGGCGCCGCCGATGGTTCCGGCAGCGCTGCCGCCCGTGAGCACGGCACCGCCGACGGCACCGACACCGGCGCCGATTGCGGTACTCTTGTCCCGCTCTGACATCCCGGCACAACCACCCAATCCGAGCAGCACAGTCATGGCCAGCGCGCTGGCTGCAAATCCATTCATGGTTTTCATTGGCATGCCTCTTTTAAAAACCAAGTTACACGAAATTCGCAAACCGCCGCAGCGGCTTACGACTTGCCGTAGCGTGCTTTTGCCGTGGCGATACAGCTGTCCTTGGCGTCGCTCGCATAGGTGTCACACTTTTCCTTGGCCACCGCGTATTCGGCGGCGCTTTTGTCAGCCGCCGCGTCCTTGCGTGCATCGGCCGACTTTTTGTCTGCCTTCGTGTACGCTTTGGCAGATTTCTCGTTGGCCACCTTGTTCGCTTCAGCGGTCTTCATCCGTGCTTTGGCGTCAGCCTTGGCCGCTGTCTCTGCAGATTTCGCCTCCTTCAGGCAGACGTCTTTGACATTGCCAGACTTGTCGTCACACTTTTCCTTGGCCACCGAATAGTTGGCTTCGGCCTTGGCGACGCTCACCTGGTAATCGGCCTTCTGGGCAGGTTTGTAGCGGGCTTCAAGCTCGGCTTTTGCAATATTCTCCCGGCCCTTGGCTTCGGCCATGCATATGTCTTTGGCATTGGCTGCAAACGAACCGCAACCCGCTATGGCTGACTTGTACTTGTCTGCGATGCCTTCCTGTTTGGACTTGTATTCGACTGTCGACATGCTCTGCGCCATAGCGCCGGCGCTGAACGCAAAACTGACCGCAACCGCAACCATACTGATATTGAATTTATTCATTGTCTTTCCTTTGGTAATCCTCGTGGGGCACAGGTTTGCACAGGCGAAAACGATTCGCCTGCCCGCAACCCCATCACACAGGGCAATCGATTTAATGCTGCTTGTTCAGCCAGTCGTTCAGTTGTTTTTCCGCCTCATCTTTCGAGACTCCGTACGCCTCCTGGATCTTGCCGGAAAGGTGATCGCGTTTTCCTGCAATCACGTCAAGCTGATCGTCAGTGATCTTGCCCCACTGCTGCTTGACGTTGCCCTTGAACTGCTTCCAGTTCCCTTCAATACGATCCCAGTTCATGTTGATTACCTCAAGTTGATTGACTGACCATCGGAACCGGTCGCAACGACCGGTTACAAACACACTTCTATTACCGAGGTGATCCTCCCACTTCCCCGGAGATCCCTCTGTGCGTTGCCGCGCATAGAACAGGATTGATCAATTGCATTACACCGGCGCGGGGAGCAATGCAGACTGCACCCTGGTGGTGACAACGCTATCGACCGTTTTAACTGTCCCCGCAGGAAAAAAGTTGAGCATTCGCAATTTCGCCGTCTCCCGGCATGCGCGGGCAACGGCATTTGCAAAACTCGAGGGGTCGCGCCGCGCACCGATATCACTTACGGAAACGCTGATTAGTGTCCCAACGTTTTTCAATACGTAGGTTGGGGTGACGAAGGAACCCCAACGCTGAACCCAGTGCAAAGTAGTAGAGTGTAGAGTGGAAAACCCCGAGTATTTGCAGCGGTCGCGCGTTGGGGTTCGCAAGCTCACCCCAACCTATTCACTGCTTTAACCTGTTGTTTTTAAAATAAAAATAGGGCGCGCTCAAGAACCAAACGCAACATTTCTCAGGGAGAATGTTGCATGGGAATCGGAATGTGAGATATCTCACGATTGCCGACCGGCAAAGCGTGAAACAATGTTCGCCGGTGTCTGCTCGCTGGACGGCCGTTTGCGAGGTGGCGCACCTTCTTGTTACGGGAGCAGCGCATGCGCAAATCGATTGCACCGAAAATACTGCAACAGCGAATCAGCGTACTCCGTCGCCGCACAGCAGCGCTTGCGGTCGCCACCTGCTTCTCCGGCAGCCTGGCACTCGCCAACCCGACCGCTCCCGCAGTCGTCAATGGCACGGCGAGCTTCGCGCAGGCCGGCAGCATCCTCAACATCACCAACAGCCCCAACGCCATCATCAACTGGGGCTCTTTTTCGATCGGCGTCAATGAACTGACGCGCTTCCTTCAGCAATCAGCCAGTTCCGCGGTATTGAACCGCGTCATCGGTCAGGATCCCTCGGCCATCCTCGGTGCCCTGCAGTCGAACGGCAAAGTGTTCCTGTTGAACCCCAACGGCATCGTCTTCGGCGCCGGCTCGCAGATCAACGTCGCCGGCTTGGTGGCGTCCACACTGAACCTGAGCAACGAAGATTTCCTCGCCAACCGCATGCGCTTCACCGACGGCGCCGGCGCGGGCAGCGTGGTCAATCAGGGCAGCCTCACCGGCGGCAGCGTGTACCTCATCGGCAATGCCGTTACCAACAACGGCATCATCACCAGCCCGCAGGGCGAGGTCATCCTCGCCGCGGGCAACAGCGTGGAGCTGGTCAGCCCCGGCACGCCGAACCTGCGCGTGGAAATCGTCGCGCCGGACAA
>JANNHN010000353.1:0-4192 GCA_031404395.1 Betaproteobacteria bacterium | reverse complement strand
ATTGCGTCGGGGCCGTGCGCGCCGGATCCGACTACATTTCAGGACGCGATCGCCATCCTCGAACGTTATGCGGTACAACCGCCTCCCGCCGTTGCAGCGCATCTTGCCGGCGGCGCACGCGGCGAAAATGCGGAAACACCCAAACCCGGTGATCGCGTGTTTGCGAAAGTCCGGAACGACGTCATCGCCACTGCTCACGATGCGCTGCAATCCGCCGCGGCGTATTTCCGCAGTCAAGACATCATGCCGGTGATCCTCGGCGATTCGGTGACCGGCGAAGCCCGCGAAGTAGCCAAAGTTTATGGTGCGCTGGCCCGGGAAATCCGGCAGTACAGCACACCATGGGCGCCGCCGGTGGCACTGATCTCCGGTGGTGAATGCACAGTCACCGTGCGCGGCAAAGGCCGCGGCGGACGCTGCGCCGAGTTCCTGCTGGCTTTGGCGATTGATCTCGACGGCGCGGCAAACATCCACGCGCTGGCATGCGATACCGACGGCATTGACGGTTCTGAAAACAACGCCGGCGCCGTACTGACGCCGGATGCACTGCAGCGCGCTGCGCGAAAACATCTTGATGCGACAACGCTGCTGGTTCAAAACGATGCATACCGGTTTTTTGAAGCAACCGGCGACCTGGTGGTGACGGGGCCGACGCGCACCAACGTCAATGATTACCGCGTTATTCTCGTCGGCTGACGCCTGCCGCAGCCAAACGCATGAAAGTGATATAACTTATTGTTTTTATTGATATATTTATATACGAGACACAATAAAAAAGCCGGGCGATGCCCGGCTTTTTACGCAACGGATACTGCTCAAGCCGTTGCTTCTGCCTTGCCGTCTGCGGCCCCTTCAGGCCGATCGAGCAATTCAACGTAGGCCATCGGCGCATTGTCGCCCTTGCGGAATCCGAATTTCAGGATGCGCAGGTAGCCGCCGTTGCGCTTGGCAAATCGCGGGCCGAGCTCGTTGAACAGCTTGACCACGTTGTCGCGATCGCGCAGACGGTTGAACGCCAGCCGGCGATTTGCCAATGACGGCTTCTTGCCCAACGTAATGATCGGCTCCACCACCCGGCGCAATTCCTTCGCTTTGGGCAGCGTGGTTTTAATCGCTTCATGGCGCAGCAGTGAATTCGCCATGTTGCGCAGCATCGCCAGGCGATGGCTGCTGGTGCGATTGAGTTTTCGTAACCCGTGACGATGACGCATGATGCCCTCTTAAATCTTTTCGAGGCCGGCAGGCGGCCAGTTTTCCAGCTTCATCCCCAATGTCAGGCCACGGGACGCCAGCACTTCCTTGATCTCGTTAAGCGACTTGCGGCCCAGATTCGGGGTTTTCAGCAACTCGTTCTCGGTGCGCTGGATCAGATCGCCGATGTAGTAAATGTTCTCGGCCTTCAGGCAATTGGCCGAACGCACGGTCAGCTCCAGATCATCAACCGGGCGCAGTAGCACCGGATCGATTTGAGTGGCTTTTTTCTCCTCGATCAGCGCCGGGGTGCCCTTCAGATCAGCAAACACCGACAGTTGCTCGACGAGCACGCGAGCGGCATAACGCACCGCTTCTTCCGGATCGATAGCACCGTTGGTCTCGATATCAATCACCAGCTTGTCGAGATCAGTCCGCTGTTCGACGCGCGCCGATTCAACCGCGTAGCTGACGCGGCGCACCGGGCTGTAGGAAGCGTCCAGCATCAAGCCGCCAACGCTGCGGGTGTCATCCACCCCGCGGCGGGTAACAGCAGCCACATAACCACGGCCTTTTTCGACCTTGATCTGGACGTCGAGCTTGCCGCCGGCCGTCAGGTGGGCAATGACGTGATCCGGATTGACAATTTCAACGTCGTGCATCGGCTCAATATCCGCTGCCGTCACCACGCCCTCGCCGGATTTCTTCAGCATCAGAATAGCTTCGTCACGGTTATGCAGGCGCAGCACGATGCCCTTCAGGTTGAGCAGCATATCGACCACGTCTTCCTGCACGCCGTCGATAGTGGAGTATTCATGCAATACGCCGGCGATCTTGACTTCAGTCGCGGCGTAGCCCGGCATCGACGACAGCAGGGTGCGGCGCAGTGCGTTGCCGAGCGTATGGCCGTAACCGCGTTCAAACGGTTCCATCGTGACTTTCGCGTGGAACGGGGATACACCCTGCACATCGATGATCCGAGGCTTGAGGAAGGCGCTGCTGGACATGACTGGTCTACCTCTCGGGAATTATTTCGAGTACAGCTCGACGATGAGCGACTCGTTGATGGTTGAAGGCAATTCGGAGCGTTGCGGACGCGCCTTGAAGGTGCCTTTCAGCGCCTTGGCGTCGGCCTCAATCCACTCCGGATAACCGCGCGATTCAGCAGCCTCTGCAGCACCCTTGATACGCAACTGCTCCTTGGCAAGCTGCGCTACTTCAACAACGTCACCCGGGCGGCACTGATACGACGGAATATTGACCCGCTTGCCGTTGACGAGAATACCGTTGTGGCGAACCACCTGGCGGGATTCCGTGCGTGACGCGCCAAAGCCCATGCGATAAACGACGCTGTCGAGCCTGCTTTCGAGATTCTGCAGCAGCGCCTCGCCGGTCACACCCTTGCTGGCCGCCGCTTCCTTGTAGGTCTTGCGGAACTGGCGTTCGAGTATGCCGTAAATGCGGCGTACCTTCTGCTTCTCGCGCAGCTGTACTCCATAGCCCGACAGACGCGTGCTTTTCTGGCCATGCTGTCCCGGGGGATAGTTACGACGCTCAATAGCGCATTTGTCGGTAAAACACTTCTCCCCTTTCAGGAAGAGCTTTTCACCTTCGCGGCGGCATTGCCGGCATTTTGCATCGAGATTCCTGGCCACAGTCGGATCTCCCTTAAATTCGGCGCTTCTTCGGAGGGCGGCAACCGTTATGCGGCACGGGCGTCACATCCGAAATGCTGGTGATTTTGAAACCAACGGCATTGAGCGCGCGCACCGCGGACTCGCGTCCGGGGCCCGGTCCCTTGATCAGGACCTCAATGTTCTTTACGCCGCACTCCTGCGCCAGGCGTCCGGCTTTTTCTGCAGCAATCTGTGCCGCAAAAGGCGTCGATTTGCGCGAGCCCTTGAAACCGTTGCTGCCTGAAGTTGCCCAGGCCAGCGCATTACCCTGGCGGTCAGTAATGGTGACGATAGTGTTGTTAAACGACGCGTGCACGTGCGCCACGCCTTCCGCCACGTTCTTCTTGACCTTCTTGCGAACCCTGGTGCTTGCCTTAGCCATAAATAGTCACTCTCTGTTACGCAGCGGTCGGACGCTGGATTTTCACTGCCGCCTTGCGCGGACCCTTGCGCGTACGGGCATTGGTGCGCGTGCGCTGCCCGCGCATGGGCAGGCCGGAGCGGTGACGCTTGCCGCGCCACGTGCCCAGATCCATCAATCGCTTGATGTTCATGGAGATCTCGCGGCGCAGGTCGCCCTCGGTCGTTACCTTGGCCACCTGCTCGCGCAACTTGTCCATGTCCGAATCAGACAAGTCTTTCATTTTGGTCGCGGTGTTGATCCCGGCCGCAGCGCAAATTGCGCGCGCACGGCTGCGGCCAACGCCGAAGATTGCCGTCAGCGCCACTTCAGCGTGCTGATGATTTGGTATGTTAACGCCGCCTATGCGAGCCATAGCTCACCCCACCAATGGAAAACCCGAGATTATAACTTTTGACAGGCTCATATTCAACGAGCCGTCAACCCTGGCGCTGCTTGTGGCGCGGGTCTTTGCAGATCACCCGAACCACGCCATTGCGTTTCACAACCTTGCAATGGCGGCACATGCGCTTCACCGATGCCTGTACTTTCATGTCATACCTCTTTTGCTTGCAGCCTATTTCGCCCGGAATACGATCCGCCCCTTGGTCAGATCATAGGGCGTCAATTCCACTGTTACCTTGTCCCCGGGCAAAATGCGGATGTAATGCATACGCATTTTTCCCGAGATACGGCCAAGCACGATGTGGCCATTTTCCAACTTCACCCGAAACATCGCGTTAGGCAGGTTTTCAACAATCTCTCCCTGCATCTCGATCGTGCCTTCTTTCGCCATTTACCGCGCCGGAAACACACCGCCCTTGAAGTTTGCTTTCTTAAGCAGACTTTCATATTGATGCGACATCACATAAGCCTGCACCTGCGCCATGAAATCCAGCGTCACCACCACAATGATGAGCAGTGA